>DASSTY010000451.1:0-3063 GCA_035707585.1 Gemmatimonadales bacterium | reverse complement strand
TTCTTCAGCGGGCATGTCTATCCCAAGGGCGCCCAGACCGCGCACCAGCTTCGCCGGCTGCTCGGCGATTCGCTCTTCTGGGCCGGGATGCACCGCTTCCTGGTCGATAACGAATTCAAGCCGGTGACTACCAGAGATTTCGCAATCGCCTTCGAGAAGGTGGCGCATCGCGATCTCGACTGGTTCTTCGATCAGTGGTGCTACGGGATCGGCTATCCCAAGGTGGATGTGACCCGGCATTGGGATCCGTCGTCGCACACTCTCGCCGTGACCGTCCGCGAGACTCAACCGATCGATTCGATTCACCCCTTCTTCCGGTTCCCCACCACGATTCGGATCGTCACCGCCGACTCGGTGGTGCGCCAGGATATCATGGTGACCAGGCCGGAGCAGACGTTCAACATTGTTCTCCCCGGCGACCCGCTCACCTTCCGGTTCGATGAAGGCGGCTGGCTGCTCGGCACGGTGCACACCGATCAGACGCCGGCCGAACTGGCGGAGATGGCCCGGCACGACCTCGACTTTGCGGCCCGCAACTGGGCGCTGCACGCGCTGGAAGGTTCCACCGACAGCTCGGCGGTCGCGGCGCGGCAGTTCATCGTGCTCAACGAACACGAGCCGTCGCTGCGCGCACTGGCGCTGTCGCAACTGACCGATGACAGCAAGCTGACCCACCAGGTGGTGATGTCGGCACTGGCCGATCAGGCCAGCGACGTGCGCGCAGGGGCGTTGAGGGCGTTGGCGCAGATCGATTCCGCCACCGCGCGCCGTGAGGCGCTCAGGATGTATCGCAACGATCCCAGCACATATGTCCATGCGGTGGCGCTCACCTACTACGCCCGGCTGGCCGGACCCGCGGCCGATTCGATGCTGGTCGACGCTACCGCGCCCGGCCCGCTGATGGTTCGTCAGTCGGCGGTCGCCGAGCTCGGCAAACGGAAAGGCGCGGCGGTGGCCGACGCACTGGCCAAACTTACCGATCCTACGGAACCGCGGACGCTCCGTTCCCAGGCCATCGCCGCACTGGCCAGGGTCGATAACGCGCGGGCGGCGCAGGTCGCCACCCAGCGGCTGGGCGACTACGATCCGCTCTTCGCGGTGCAGGCGGTGCGCACCCTGGCACGCACCGGCGGCGCAAACGGCAAAGCCACTCTTCGGAAGGCGCTCAAGAGCGAAACCCGGGTGACCGTGAAGGCGGCGATCAGCCAGGCACTGGCACCGAAGACGCCGGAGCAGCAGGGACACTGACCATCGGCGTGCAATGCGGCTGAAACTGCTTTTCGCGGCGGTACTGCTGGCCGAGCCGCTGGGCGCGCAGGGTGTCCCCCCGGTTCCGATCGCGGTGGAGCAGCGCCTGGCCGATTCGCTGCACCTTGCCGTGGGCGACACGCTCCGAGTCGGCACCGCCGCCGATTCGCTCGATCACACGGCGGTGGTGGCCGCCATCTTCCAGCCCCGCGCCGATCCCGCCGAGATCGTTCGGCACGGCTGGCGCGTGATTCTCCATCTGCCCGATCTGGCCCGCCTCCGCGGCGCGCCCGATCGGGTCGATCGTTTCGGTGTGGCCCTCGAGCCCGGCACCTCTCCCGACAGCGCCGCCGCGGTATTCAACCGCACCGCGTTCGGCTATCGGGCCTACTCCTCCAGCGCGCTCGCGGCGCAGTCATCGCGCACCTTCCTGGTGGTGAGCCGGTTTCACCGCGCCATCGCGGTCATCACGATCGTGGCCAGTGCGGTCTTTCTGCTCTGCATCATGCTGCTCAAGGTGGAGGAGCGGCGCGCCGATGCGGCCGTCATGCGATTCATCGGTGTACGGCGGCGAACCATCTTCGCCGCGCTGCTGCTGGAAGCGGCGCTGGTTGCCGTGGTGGGATCACTGGTGGGGATCCTGATCGCCTGGGGCGCCGGTGCGGTGACCAACGCGTATTACCGGAACCTCTTCGCCACGCCTCTGACGTTTTCGATGATCACTCCGGGCATCGTTGGGTTCAGCGTTGCGCTGTCGGTGGCACTCGGGCTGGTGGCCGGCGCGCTGGCGGCGCTGCGACTGGTGAGCACCCGTCCGATGGTGCTGTGGGGTCGCGGCTGATGCCGGGAATCAATTGGGGCGTGCGCGGCCTCCGGCGGCATCCGCTTCGGGCGGCGCTCTCGCTGGCTGGAATTGCCGTTGCCACGGCGATGCTGCTCGACATGGTGATGCTGAGCGGCGGGCTCGACCGGTCGTTCGAGGATCTTCTGCTGCTCCGCGGCTATCAGATTCGCCTCACGCCCAGGGGTACGCTGCCCTTCGATACCGAGGCGATGCTCGGCGAGGCGTCAGATCTCATCGCTCGCGTGCGCGCCGATCCCGGCGTCGTTTCCGCGGCTCCGGTGCTCGGCGCCACGGTGTACGCCCGCCGAGCCGATTCGCTTCGCGCGCTGGTCGGCTACGGAATCGATCCGGCAGAGCAGGGGCTCTACCAGCTCGAGCGCGGCAGCGATCTGACCCGGGGAGACACCACCGGCGTGCTGCTGAGCGCCCCCGCTGCCGATGCGCTGGGCCTTGGTCCGGGCGATTCAATTCGCCTGGCGGGGCAGCTCGACCCTCAGATCGCCTCTGCCGCGGTGGACCGGGTGCTGGCGGTGCGCGGCATCGTACGATTCCTCTACGACTATCAGGGCCAGCGCTCCGTGGCCACCGTGCTCCCGCTGATGCAGCGGCTCTCTCATCGCTCGGGCGATCCGGTATCGCTGGTGCTGGTCAAGGCGCGAACCGATTCCGGCGTGGCATCGGTGACGGCACGGCTTGCCGCCGAGCTCCCCGACGTGCAGGTGAGCAGCGTGGGGCAACTGGTCGAACAGTTCCGCCACCGGATGCTCTACTTTCGCCAGCTTTCCTACATCCTCGGCACCATGAGTCTCATCGTCACCGTTCTGCTGGTGGCGACTCTGCTCACCATCAACGTGAGCGAGCGTCTCGGTGAAATCGCGACGCTCCGCGCCATCGGGATAAGTCGCCGCACGGTAGTAAATCAGGTGATGACCGAAGGCGCCGTACTCACGATCATCGGCGGCGGGTTCGGT
>DASSTY010000450.1:0-5263 GCA_035707585.1 Gemmatimonadales bacterium | reverse complement strand
TCCAGAGATCGGCGGCGCCGCCGTCAACCCGGCCCGATTCGGGAAATCCATCGGCCGCGAGGTTGCGAGCCACGATGTCCTGGCCGACGCGGGTGATCAATGTTGAAAGCCCTGCGACCGTAGGAAGATCATCTGCCCATTCACCCGGCGCAGTTCCCGCCAGCCGATCGGCCGCGGCATCGATCACCCAGATCGAGTCGCCGCTCTGCGGGCGTACCAGCAGCCAGCGGCCGAGCCGATCGCTCCGCAATTCGGAGGCGGGGCCGGGGAGACTGATGGAACCCATTACTCGGCGGCCGAACCGGTCGACGATCGTTACCCGCGATGCATTCTTTCCGATGACATAGACCCGATGGCCCGACGGCGAGAACGCGACCGACCGGATCCCGCCGTCGATATCGACTGTGGTGAACGGGGGAAGACCGGTGTTGTTGTAGAGCACGAGGCCGGTGTCGGTACCGACTGCGATGAGATCGCCCCACTCGGTTGCGGAGACCGGCCCACGGGGCAGGGCGACCTGTTCGGGATCGGCATCGGTCGTGAACACGTCCATTCCGGCGGCATTTCCGCCCACCGGAACCAGGATGTCTCCTCCGGTGGCGCCTACCAGCGCGCGTGCCTGGCTGCTCAGCTTGCCGCGCATCCGCGAAACCGTTCCGCGGCTTACCCGCAGCACTGTTCCGGCGGTGTCTACCGCGTAGATGGCGCCAGACGGCCCCACGGTGGCCCGCCGGATCCCGGTCAACACCGGTTCGGCCCGTCCGCTCCGGAGATCCAGCTCCTGGAGCTGCCGCTTGGCGTCGAGCAGGTAGACGGCGTGATGATCCTCGCTGGTGCCGGCCAGGGAGGTGATGCTGCCCAGCCGGTCGCGCTCCTCCCACGGGAGCGAAGTGAGAGCGGGGACGCCATACAACTCGGCCTGCCCCCCTTTGCGCGGGATCTGGAGCACCGATGCCGCTTCGGCGCTGTGGAGATCGGCAGGGAGACGGCCAATGGGACCGGGCTCCGCTCCACCGCACGCCACCAGCAGGAGCGCCAGGGCGGCGCCGGGAATCAGTCGGGAGAACACGCCTGGTAAGATAGGCACTCTAGGACGGCCCGATCAACAACTCGGGGGCGTCGCTCCAGAGTCGCTCGAGCTGATAGAACGCCCGGGTGTCGGGATGGAAGAGGTGAATCACGAAATCGACGTAGTCGAGCAGCACCCAGCGGCCGCTGGTGAGGCCTTCCACGTGATGAGCCCGGTCGCCCTCCTGAGCCAGCCGCTCCATCACCCATTCCGCGATGCCGCGAACGTGCGCGTCGGAGGTGCCGGACGCAATCACGAAGAACTCGGTCGCATCGTTGATCCTGCGAAGATCGAGCACCACGAGATTCTGTCCCTTGCGATCGTCGATCGCCTGAATGGCGATCCGAAGCGATTCGGGGATCGATTTTTCGGTCATCCGTCCTCGACCTGATAAAAAATTCCCCACGCGCCCGGCCCCACATGCGCGCCGAGTACTCCGGTGGCGAGTGAGACGAGGCAGTCGCGCGGGCGATAGGCCGCCACCAGCGCCGTGCGGACCCGTTCGGCGATCTCGGGCGCATCGGCGTGGGCCACTCCGAACCGAACCACCTTGGGCCGCGGTGTGAGCCGCTGATCGAGCAGCGACAGCATCCGGGGAACCACCTGATCGCGACCGCGGACCCGGTCTGCCGGTATCACTCGACCGGCCTCATCCAGCGTCAGGATCGGTTTCACATCGAGCATGCCGGCGAGCCAGGCCTTGCCGCGAGTGACCCGTCCCGAGCGGAGCAGGTTGTCGTAGGTGTCCACCGTGAGCAGCATCCCGGAATGTGCCCGGACCCGCTCGAGTTCGCCGGTAATCTGCTCCGCGCTCATTCCGGATTCCGCCAGCTCCGCCGCGCGGAGCGCCAGCAGGCCCACTCCCAGCGACGCGCTGCGGCTGTCCACCAGATCCACCCCGGTAAGCCCCGCCGCGCGAACCGCCGCAACCGCCGATTGATAGGTTCCCGACAGCGCGCTGGAGAGGAGCACCGCTACCACTTCGGGTGCTTCCTGCCGCGCGCTCCGGAACGCGCGGACGAACTCGGCGGGGGCCGGCTGCGAGGTGGTGGGGAGATCGCGGCTCTCCCGCAGCCGCCGGTAGAAGTCGGCGGGTTTGAGCTGGAGCCGGTCGCGAAAACTTTCGGTGCCGAACACCACCTGCAGCGGAACGAGCGCGATGCCATGGCGGTCCAGCAGGGCGTCTGGCAAGTCCGCCGAGGTATCGGTTACCACCGCCACCGGCCGGGTGGTTTCGTGCCGCAGCATCCGATGCTGGGCGCGCATGTCGTCGGCCTTGGTGGCGGTGACTTCGCCCCAGCGCTCCGCGTAGGCAAACACTGCATCCGGCGTGTCGGTGTGGACGTGGATCTTCAGGATGTCTGCCACTGCTGCGACTACGACTGAACCGCCAAACTGGTGCATGGCGTTGCGCACTTCGTTGGCCGGCGGCAGTTCCGCGCCCCGCACCAGCACCTCAGTGCAGAACTGAAAGTCGCGCTCAACCGCGACGTCTACCAGGGCGGCGGGTGCCTCATCGGGGATCTCGATCGGACCGGCCGGGAGAATCGGATCGCCTTCGATGAACCGTACCACCCCTTCGATCATCCGGACGAACCCCTTGCCGCCGGCATCCACCACACCCGCCTCGCGGAGTGCCGCCATCAGCGTCGGTGTCTGCGCCAGCGCGATTTCGCCCTCGGCCAGGAGCCGCCGCATGAACTCGCCGATGTCATCGCAATCCACCGCGGAGCGTTCGGCGGCGGCGGCCGCTTCGCGGGCGACCGTGAGAATGGTGCCTTCGCGGGGATCATCCAGCGACGCATAGAGGTGGTCGGCGCCGCCGCGGAGGGCCCGAGCGATTTGGCCGACATCGGCGGCATCCCGCTCGCCCAGCCCGTCGGCAAAACCGAGGAGGAAATGCGCCAGCATCATCCCGGAGTTACCGCGGGCGCCGAGCACCGCAGCGCGGGCCGCTGTGTGAGCGGTGACCGGAAGCGGTGCGTCGCCGAGCGCTTTCAGCGCATCGGCGACGGCTCGCAGCGTCAGGGAAAAGTTGGTGCCGGTATCGCCATCGGGTACCGGGAACACGTTGATGCGGTTGATCTCTTCGCGTCCGGCCGCCACCCACTCAGCGGCAGCAAAGAGCGAGCGGGCGAGCCGCGGGCCGTCGACGTAGGAGATGCCCGCGCTCACCGGACCCTATTCCGCTACCACGTTGACCCGGACTTCGGCCTGAACTTCGGGATGGAGCCGCACGGCAACGGTGTGGTGGCCGAGGCTCTTGATCGGCTGGTCCAGCTCGATCCGCCGGCGATCGACCGAATGGCCCTGCGCCGACAGCGCATCGGCGATATCCTGTGCGGTAATCGATCCGAAGAGCCGGCCTTCTTCGCCGGCCTTTCCGGCCAGGGTGAGTTCCACCGCGTTGAGCGCCGCGGCCTGCTCCTCGGCACCCTGCTTCTCCGATGCCAGGCGGGCGGTGCGGGCCTTGGTCTCGGCCGCGATCCGCTTCTTGTTGCCTTCAGTGGCCTCGTAGGCCAGTCCATGCGGCAGGAGATAGTTCCGGGCGTAGCCGGGCTTGACCCGGACCAGCTGGCCGGCCTTGCCGAGAAACTTCACATCTTCCCGCAGGATGAGCTCCATCATTGCTTGACTCCTCCAAGGGGCGGCGCCAGATGCCGCCGAAAATCGAGCCAGGTGTCCGCAACGCCGAGCAGGGCCAGCCCGCCGGCGGCGAAGGGAAATAACGCCACTGAAATCACCGCGATCATCCCGACCACCGCGCGCGAAACGCGGGCGGCGCTGGTGACGAAGACGCCCAGACCACGCAGCGCGTAGAGCACCACCAGCACCAGGAGCAGGTTGCGGCCCAGCGCATCGGCCGTCTCCGGCACCGGCATCACGATCAGCGCGAGCGAGGCGATCAACAGCCAGATCGCGTGATCGCTGAAGCGAAAGCTGCGGAGCCGTCCCAGAGGAGCACCGCGCGGCCAGCTCGCGATCCGGTGATACCAGGCCCAGGCCAGCGCCAGGCCGGCCATCGCGGCCAGCGCCTGCAGGCCGGGATACAGCGGCGCCCAGGTCGTAATGAACCGCGATACTTCATCGGGATCGAGCGAGCGCGACAGCAGCTGGGACGACATCTCCAGCTGACTGCGCCAGGCCGACGACTCCGACCGAATCAGATCGCTCCAGCTCAGGTGCAGCGCCAGGAACCAGATCGCCATCGCGATCGCCGCTGCGGCTACTGCGATGACGGCCCGGCGAAAGAACGGCGCCGGCGGCTTCCACAGCGTTGCCGCGGCGAACCCGCCGGAGACCAGTATCAGCCCCGCCTGCGGCAGATGCACCGCCAGGCCGCCGGACATCCGGAGCAGGTAGGCGATGCCGAGTACCGAACCGATCAGCCAGATCCACTCGCGAAGCGAAGCGAGCCGGGAAATCAGCAGGAGCGCAGCCAGCGGCCCCAGGAAGTATCCCGGTGCCACCAGCAGATACCCCAGCATCAGGGCGACCAGACCCCAGGAGACGCCGCGCCGCGATGGCCCGACGCCTGCTGGTTGGGAGGTGGTCAGCCGGTGAAGCCCTTGATGTAAGGCAGCAACGCCAGTTCGCGCGCCCGCTTGATCGCGGTGCTGAGCTGCCGCTGATGACGGGCGCAGGTGCCCGACAGCCGGCTCGGCAGAATCTTGCCCCGCTCCGTCAGGAAGCGCGACAGGGTCCGTTCATCCTTGTAGTCGACCACCCGTACGCCGGACTCACAGATGGCACAGGTCTTCTGGGGGCGTCTCATTCGTCGTCCTCCTCACCGCGGCCGCTGGCGGCCGGCACCGGCTGGGCACCTTCATTGGCAACGACCAGATGCCGAAGCACGCCATCGTCCAGCTTGATGGCGCGTTCGAACTCGGGCAGTGCCTCCGGCGCGGCGTCGAACTGCGCCACGACGTAGTAGCCGGTTTCGTGCTTGTTGATGGGATACGCCAGCGTGCGCTTGCCCCAGTGGTTCACCCGCGGTGCTTCAGCACCTTCCTGGTGAATCAGGGCGTGGAAGCGCTCGAGGCGCTCATTGATGGCCGATTCTTCGAGCACGCTGTCGAAGATATAGACCACCTCGTAAGGGCGGGCCATGACACCTTCCTTCGGACGAGGCCGGCAGCGGCGCCGGCGTGGTTGCCCCGGCTCTGGTGTGAAGCCGAGGAGGATAAATGTTTG
>DASSTY010000449.1:0-7645 GCA_035707585.1 Gemmatimonadales bacterium | reverse complement strand
CTGGGGACTGCTTTCCCTGCGGAAGCCATCGCTCGAGCGGGCGCTCGCATCGCAGCTGATCGGCGGCAAGGGCGTGGCCAACGTCAAGATCAAGGTCCGCAGCCGCTGGTCCGACGTGCTCTTTACCGTGCTCACCGCCGGGCTGCTGGTGCCGCGGTCGGTGACTTTCGAGGGAACGATTACGAACGCGGCGCCGGCCGCTCCCTGATCGGCACCGCTGCCGGGAGGAGCGCCGCCAGCATTGCGGCGCTTGCCTCGGCGGCTCCAGCTCCGCTCTCCACGACGCCGCGTGCCCGCTGCCCTTGTGCCAACCGCCGCGGTTCATCGCTGAGCCACGCTTCCCAGATTCGCTGCAGCGATTCGTCCGGTTCACCTTCCCCCAATTCGGCCACGGCCTCTGCGGCACCGGCTTCGAGCAGCAGCTCAGCATCGCGGCTCTCCTGCCATCGCGGGCCCACGATCACCGGGATCGACCACGCCGCCGGTTCCAGCACGGAATGCAGGCCGGCGCTCCCGAATCCGCCGCCGACGTACGCCATCGTCCCCGCGCCGTAGAGTCTGGCCAGCACGCCGGTGCGATCCACCAGCAGCAGCGGCACCGGTTCGGTGGCATCGCTCAGGCGCACGGGGCGGGGCAATCCCAGCCGAGCTGCCGTCGCATCGACCCGGGCCAGGTGAGCCGGCGTAGGCTCGTGCGGCACGAGGATGAGCCGGGCGTCGGGCCGGCTCAGATGGATCCGGGCAAAGGCCTCCAGCAGCACCGATTCGTCTTCCGGCCAGGTCGAGCCGGCAACCAGCGTCGGTGCGCCGCGTCCGAAGCGGAGCAGCGGCTCGTCGGCACTCACGCGTTGGAGCACCTGGAGCACGCTGTCGAACCGCGGGTCGCCCACCACACTGATCCGATCGCGCGGCGTGCCGAGCCGAGCCAGGCGGGCCGCGTCGGCATCGCTCACGACCGCCGCGGCACTGAGTTCGCCGTAACCGGGAGCCAGCCAGGAGCGGACCGGCCAGCTCAACCGGCCGCTGCCGGGGCGGACGGTACCTGCGACCAGTGCAACCGGAATGGCTCGCCGCGCGGCTGCCGTGGCCAGTTCGGGCCAGAGATCGAGCTTGGTAAACACCAGGAGATCGGGCGCGAGGTGATCGAGCAGATCGGCGACTTGATGCGGCAAATCGTACGGCAGATAATCCGCGAAATCGGCACCGATCGCGGCGGCCAGTGACTCTGCTGACGGGCTGAAATGGGTATAGGCGATCTGACAATCGGGCCGGAGCTGGCGAAAGGCGGCGATAACCGCCTCCGCCTGGCGCCCCTCCCCAACCGATGGCGCATGAAACCACACCAGAGGGCGGGTTCGGTCGCGGTGCTGGGCACTCCAACGGCCGGCTCGCGCGGTGGTGCCGCGGCGCGCTGCGTGGCTCTGGCGCAGTTTCGGTGCAAACGGCGCCGCCAGCGGAATCAGCGCTGTCGCTACCCGTGCGGTGAGCCGGTACGCCAGCGAGGGGGTGGCCATGCCGCCAATGTCGCGGCACCCGGAGACCTCGTCAACTGGCGGCTGGCCTTGTCGGACTCGGACCGGGGGATGATTCTTACCAATGCCTCGGTTCCGGCCTTCGCGGTCGTTGACGCCCTACGCCGTCCTGGTGGTGGTGCTGCTGGTGTCAGCGGTATTCGCGCGGTATGTGGTGATCGCGGGCCGGACCCGCGATCAGCTTCGCTTCCGCTCCGCCGCCGACGAAGTTCGGCGCAGCATCGAAGCGCGGCTGGAGATCTATCTCGCTCTGCTTCACGCCGGCAATGCACTGTTCGCCGCCAGCGCCGACGTCACCTGGTCCGACTTCCACAACTTTGCGCAGCATCTCCAGATCCGGGAGCACTACCCGGGGCTGCTGGGAATCGGTTATGCCGCCAGGATCGACCGGGCCAGCATCGACTCGCTGGTCGGCACCATGCGGCAGCAGTGGGATCCGCAATTTCATCTGTGGCCCGATTCGGCACGGAGCCGCTACACGTCGATCGTCTATCTGGAGCCGCTCGACGCGCGGAACCGGCACGCGATGGGCTACGACATGGGCACCGACTCGGTTCGCGCTGCCGCGATGGCGGCGGCGCGCGACCTCGGCCAGCCGGTGCTCTCCGGGAAGGTCGAACTGGTGCAGGAGGTTTTCCCGGAAAAGCAGGCCGGCTTCCTGATCTATGAGCCGGTCTACCGCCGCGGCGCGCCGACCGCCACCGTGGCCGCCCGAAGAGCGGCGCTTGCCGGTTGGGTCTATTCACCCCTTCGAGCCGGCGATTTTCTCGATCCGATCCAAGCCGCCGAGAGCTCGCGCAAGGTCGGGTTGATGGTGTATGACGGCAGCACGACTTCGCCCCAGGCGCTGCTCTACGCCACCGCCGGGGTTGGGAGCGCGCCGCCGGCTCATCTCAGTCTGGTTCGCACGATCAATGTGGCCAACCATCCCTGGACGCTGGTGTTCTTCGTGCCGCCCGGAATGGCGCCCGCTTCCGGCGATGCAACGGTGCCGCTCATCCTGGGGCTCGGTGTGCTGGTGGGCGGCGCTCTTTTCTTCCTCTCGCGGGCTCAGCTTCGGGCCCAGCTCGCCGCGGAGCGGAGCGCTGCCGATCTGCGCAGTTCCCGCCGCGCGCTGGAACAGAGCGAGCAGCAGTTCCGCCAGCTGGTCGAACAGTCGCCGCTCAGCATTCAGGTGCTCGATCCCGCCGGCCGCACGATACAGGTCAACCGCGCCTACGAGGAACTCTGGGGCGTCGGGCTCGACGAGCTGCAGCGGCTCGGCTACTCGGTGCTGGAGGATCCCCAGCTCGAGGCCGCCGGAGTGATGCCGCACATTCGTCGTGCCTTCGAGGGGATCCCCTCGGTGGTGCCTCCGGTGGCGTACCGGCCGCCGGTAGGGCCGCGCACCGGCGAGGAGCTGTGGATCAGCTCCCACGTTTACCCGGTGCGCGATCCCGACGGGCATACCACCGAAGTCGTGCTGATTCACGAGAACATCAGTGAGCGCCGCCGGGCGGAGCGCCGGCTGCAGTATCAGCTCGATCTGATGAACACCATCACCGCCAACGCGGTGGACGCGCTCTTTCTGATGGACCGGGACGGGCGCGTTACCTACGTCAATCCGGCGGCGGAGCGAATCTTTGGCTGGAGGCGCGATGAAATCCTCGGCCGGGTGCTCCACGATCTGGTCCACTCCGACCGCCCCGACGGGACGTCGTATCCCCGCGCCGAGTGCCCCCTGGTGCAGGTGCTGCGGAGCGGCCGATCGCTCCAGAATCACGAGGATTTCTTTCTTCACCGCGACGGCCACCTGGTGCCGGTCTCCTGTTCCAACTCGCCGATCTTCCGCGAGGGGGAAATCACCAGCGCGGTTCTGGTGGTGCACGATATCACCGAGCGCCGCCGGGCCGAGGCGGCGCTCCGGGAGAGCGAGGAGCGGCTCCGGGCGATTTTCAGCCAGGTCAACGTGGGAATCGCGCAGACAGCGCTCGACGGCCGGTTTCTCATGGTGAACGAGCGGTACTGCGAGATGCTGGGCTACACCCGCGCGCAGCTGCTGGAGTTCACCATGGAAGACGTGACCCACCCGGATGACCGCGCGCAGAGCCGCGAAGTATTCGCCGAGGTGATCCGCTCCGGGATCGGCGCCTCGCTGGAGAAGCGCTATCTCCGGCGGGATGGCGAGGTGGTCTGGGTGGCGAAGAGCGTTTCGGTCGTGCGCGACAGCTCCGGTCAGCCCTCGTCCGCGGTGCTGATCGCGGAGGATATCACCGATCGGAAGCGGGCGGAGGAAGCGCTGCGGCACACCCAGAAGCTGGAATCGATCGGCCTGCTGGCCGGCGGCATCGCCCACGATTTCAACAATCTTCTCACCGGCATTCTGGGCAATGCCTCGCTGGCGCTGCGCTCGCTCACGCCCGACAACCGGAGCGACGCGGCCTCGCTGCTGGAAGATGTGATCCGGGCCAGCGACCGTGCGGCCGATCTGACCCGCCAACTGCTGGCGTACGCCGGCAAGGGCCGATTCTACCTCCAGCCGGTGCGGCTCGATCGGCTGGTTCGTGAGATCACCGGGCTGATCCGGACCTCGATTCCTCGCAAGGTGGAGCTCACGTTTGCGCTGGCGCCCGATCTTCCCATGGTGGAGGCCGATCCCGGCCAGCTGCAGCAGCTGGTCATGAACCTGGTGATCAACGGCGCGGAGGCAATCGGCGACGAGCCCGGCACCGTGAAGATCGTCGCCGAGTCGGTGGTGCTTACTGCGGCAGAGGCAGCCCGCGACTTCCCGGCTTACCCGCTGGTACCGGGGCACTACGTGCGACTGATCGTGGAGGACAGCGGGTGTGGAATGAGCGCCGCGACTCAGGCACAGATCTTCGACCCCTTCTTCACCACCAAGTTCACCGGCCGCGGGCTGGGGTTGGCGGCGGCACTCGGCATCGTGCGGGGCCATCATGGCGCGATCACCGTGACCAGCACGCCGGGGCAGGGCAGCCGGTTCACGGTGGTGCTTCCAGCGGCAACCGCCTCCGTTCCGGAGCCGCGCGCCGCGGCGCCGGTGCCGGCGAGCAACCATGCCGCCGCGGGGCAGCTGGTCGTGGTCGCTGAGGATGAGCCGGTACTGCGAGGCCTGGCCCGGGCGGTGCTGGAAGAGGCCGGCTTCACGGTGCTCGTAGCGGAGCATGGCGGCGAGGCGCTGGAGCTGGTGGCAGAGCAGCGGGGCCATGTGAGTGCGGTGGTGCTCGATCTCACCATGCCGGTATTGAGCGGTGCCGAGGCAGCCGAGCGGCTGGCGGCGGACTTTCCCGATCTGCCGGTGATCATTACCAGCGGCTACGGCGAAACCGAAGCCCGCGGTCACTTTGGCGAACTGTCGCCCCGCCGCTTTCTCCAGAAACCGTATACTCCCGAAGGGCTCGTTGCGGCGGTGCGCGAGGCGTTGGGATGACGCTTGATTCCAGAGTGGGGCGCCGTTACGATTAGTCATAGTCCCGCCCGATGTTCCACCGCAACCAAGGAGGTGATCCATTGTCTAGTACGAGTTGCATCGCCGGCTCGAGTTGGGCAAGCGATCGCCTGGTTTCCCAGTCATAACCAGGATCAGCCGGGCATCGTCTCGAGCCCGATGCTAACCGACCGCGCCGCTTTCGCGGCGCGGTTCGTTTACCCCCGTCCGGCGCTTACCTGACTATGCCAGATCTCCGCGCCTACTGGCGGCTGAGCCGCGCGCCGCGCTACTCCCTGCTGTTCGTTTTCCCATTACTGCTGCTCTATGAGATCCTGGCATTCGCGCTGTCGCACGACGCCATCGCCGGCGTTCGCAACGGCGCCGATGTTCTGCTCAAGAGCCTCTTCATATCGCTGGGCGGGCGCGACGGGTTGATCGTTTTCGGCGTGCTGCTGGTGGGGAGCGGCGCGTGGCTGGTATGGCGCGACTGGCGCCGCACGGGGGGGCGGCTCCGGTGGTCCGTCTTCGGGCTCATGCTGGTGGAATCGGTGGTGTACGCGCTGGTATTCGGATTCGTCGTCGGGTCGTTTACCGCTCTGCTGATGGGCTGGCTCCCGCGATTGGCAATTGGTGCGCTGGCGCAGTTCTCCCTGCCAACACAGCTGATGATTTCGCTCGGCGCGGGGATCTACGAAGAACTGCTGTTCCGGGTGCTGCTGGTGTCAGGGCTGGCGCTGATGGCGCGGCGGCTGTTCGGCTGGAACACCACTGCGGCCGGCGTCTTCGCCACGCTCGTGGGTGCCCTGATCTTCTCGGGATTTCACTACATTGGCCCGTACGGCGATCAGTTCACCGCCGGGTCGTTCGTGTTCAGGGCAATCGCCGGCGTGCTGTTCAGCGCTCTCTACCTGCTTCGCGGATTCGGGATCACCGCGTGGACCCACGCGCTTTACGACGTGTGGCTGACGCTGCTGACGTAGGGGTGGAACCGAGCCCCACCCCTGTAACGATTCATCGATGCGCGGTCTTGACCGCGTACACCGAATCGAGAATGTGCTCGAACACCGGGAGCGGCGCCGCCCCGGCCAGCAGGCCTCCCTCGATATAGAAGCTGGGCGTGCTGTTGGCGCCGGCTCGCGCAGCGCCGGCCGCGTCCGCCTCCACATCGGCCTGGGTGGATGGGTCCTTGACGCAATTCAGAATCTGCTGCCGCGGGAGATCCAGCGAGTCGGCCAGCGTCAGAAAGTACGGCCCCGCCTCGGGCAGCTCCGCCCATTCCGACTGATGGGCAAAGAGCAGGTCGTGGGCCTGCCAGAACTTGCCCGCTCGTGCCGCGCAGACGGCAAATTCCGCGGCCGGCAGGGCGTTGTGATGAATCGTGGTGAGCGGAAAAAAGATGTAGATCCAGCGGACCTTGCCGGTCTCGATGTATTCGCGTCGGAGGGCCGGGAAGGTGTTGAGCGCGTGGCGCTGGCAGAAGGGACACTGGAAATCGGACATTTCGTACACGGTGACCGGCGCGCTGTCGGATCCCAGGGTCCGCGCTGCCAGCGGCAGGCCGGCGCCGGTGTCGGCAGCGACGGCAACCGCGGTAGACCCCGGCGCCGCCGAAGCTGGGCGAGGCTGCGGGGTGCCCCCGCAGGCAAGCAGGCCGATGAAACCAAGGGCCCAGGCGGCCCGTCCGAGTGGAGAATTCACGCGCGCTCCGATGGCGAGATTAGTAGCGGGGCTTCCGCTGGCCGGTATGACTGCTCAGCACGACGGTGTCTCCCTCGACCGGAACGTTCCAGTACCATTCCGCGTTGGGGTCGAGCGGATCCCACGAGCGAGCATAGATCCACCACGTGCCGCGCGGTGGAAGAGTGATTGGTTCGGTGCCGTCGGGCCCGGTGGTGTCGGCCACCGCGCGGAGGCCCAGCGAATCCACCACACGGCGAGTGAGGCTGTCGTAACTCTGGAAGGTGCTATCTTGCCAGTCGGCAATCGCGACTCGCAGCGAGTCGCCGCGGGTCGCCAGTTCGGCCCGCACCGGCGCCAGCTCGCGTTGTGCGCTGTCGCGAGCTCGTCTCGCCGCTACCAGCGCCGGCGCCATCGAATCGGTCACGCCGGCTTTGGTGAGACTGTCCTGCAATTGGCGGAGATGCTCCGAGGCGCGCACGTAGGCGGTGAAGGGGCCGCGGAACTTCGCGAAGAGCGAATCCAGCGCACTGGTGGAGGGGCGCGGAGTCCTGGCCTGGGCTCGAAGCGCGTCCATGATGCTGTCGCGATTGTACGGCAGCGCCACAAAACCGAGGCCGGCGAGCGGCGTTTCGGTGGAGTCGAGGCCCGGCAGCGAGGCGCGCACTACCAGCTTGCGGGGACCACCGCAGGCAGCCAGCGCCAGCGGCAGCAGCATCATCCAGGATCGTGACACGTAGAACCCGGTGGAGGGAATGAAAGGACTGACTTTCCGCATCAAAGCTACCGTGCTGGCCGCGGCTCTTCAACTCGCGGGGCTGGCCGTCGTGCCGGCACTTGCGGCGCAGTCGCCGGAAGTTCTCAAGCTGTTCCCGGCTCAGCCGTCGGGCTACGTCACCGACGCGGCCCGCCTGCTCCAGCCGGCGGAAAGCCAGGAGATGGAGGGGCTGATTCTCCGGCTCAAGGACGTGACCGGCGCCGAGATCGCCGTCGTGACGCTGCCCAC
>DASSTY010000448.1:0-10710 GCA_035707585.1 Gemmatimonadales bacterium | reverse complement strand
AGGCGGTGGCGCGGGCGCTGGAAGAGGGGGAATTCGTCGACCGGGTGCAGGAAGATTTCATGAGCGGCGTCCGGAGCGGAGTCAACGGGACACCGACGTTTTTCATCAACGGCCAGCGGTGGGATGGACCGTGGATGAATGCAGCGGAGTTCGTTCGCGCGCTCGACGCGAGTGCGCGATAGCCGGGCCGCGCAGTTACGGCAGCAGTCGGTGCAGCTCGGTGGGGAAGTTCTGCACCAGAACCAGCTGTGAACCCCCGGTCTCTCCGGCGCTGCTGCCGATCCGCAGCATCAGAAAGCGGCGATCATCGGGCGTGACATCGTACATCGCCCGCTGCTCGCTAGCGGCATACGGCGCCGCGGAAAAGAGCCGTTTCTGTGCTGCGACGTCCAAAGCCCGCGGAGTAAACCGCAGTTCAACCGCCATGAAATCGTTGTTGAGCGCGCGATAGAACAGTTCGTCTCCCCGATGACTCCAGCGCGGTCCGGGCCCCCCGCCAGTCGAGATGGGGTACTTGCCATCTTCGACATTGGGGAAGGGACGGACATAAACCTCCGGCCGCCCGGTCTCGTTCGAGGTGTAGGCCAGCCAGTGCCCGTCGGGCGAGAGCGCCGGCGCGAGTTCCTGGAAACCGGTCGCGATGAGCGGCTTGAGTGCGGTATCCGTGCCGATTCTCATGGCGAGAATGTCCCCGTCGCCTGGTGTCGCCGTGGCGCTGCGCGCAATGATCCAGTGCCCGTCCGGCGATTCGAAACCGTCACCCAGACCATTGTACACCCCGGCCACCCGTTCCGCGGGAGCACTACCGTCGGCCCGCTGGCGGTAGAGGGCCGGCGGGCCGCTCCGGCTCGACAGGAAGAGAATGTCGCGGCCGTCGGCCGACCAGCTGGGTTCCCCGTTCTGTTCACCCTCGAAGGTGAGCCGCGAAAGCGGGCCGGTCGGCAACTGCTTGACCCAGACATCCTCGGTCCGACTGGTCGATCCGCCCGACGGCGCGTTCAGATGCACCGCCAGACGGGAGCCGTCGGGAGAGAGGGCTTCCGATGCGATGAACAGGCCGTGCCACGCGGAGTCCACCGGCGAGGCGGTGCCGTCTCGCCCTACCCACACCGGTTCGGTCGTCGCGGTGCCGCGATCGGTGGAGTAGAGCAGAGAGCCGGTGGGCGATACGGCAAGATCGGCCGCGCCGAATGCGGCGATCCCGATCCCGCGCGCAATCAGCACCGGGGTGCCGGTCAGCTCGAGGCGATCGAGATCGAAGCGGGAGCCCATCAGCGAACCGTCGGCCAGCACGTACAGCAGATATCCCGGTGACACATAGCGCGCCATGATGGCGTTGACCAGCACCTTGTGCTGCCGGGTCCTGAGATCCAGCAGGTAGATGCGGTACGCGCTCACATCCTCGCCGGCCCGGCGCACCCGGAACAGCACCGCTCGGCTGTGCGGCAGGACCTCGGGCCAGGCAACTCCGATTTCCTGCTGCAGGGAATCGAGAGTGTACAGCGTTTCGCGTCCGGTGCCGTCGGGGTGAATCCGTGAGAGGGTCGAAGCACCGTCGAAGTAGATATACCCGTCGGTTGACCAGGCGCCCCCGCCGCCAGAAACAGCTTCGGTTACCACGGCGCGGGACTGGCCGCCGCTGCGGGGCACCACTCGCAGCGAAAATGGTGTGGTGAGAATAAATCCCACCTGGCTGCCATCGGGCGAGAAGAAAACGCTGGTGGCGCCTTCGGTGCCGGCGATCGGTGTGGGGGTGAGCGCGTCCATCGTTCGGAGCCAGACGCGAGTTCCCCCAACGACGCCGGCTCCGATGTACGCAAAGGCGCGTCCGTCGGGTGACCACGTCACCCGGCTCCCGCCGTTCGGCGCCAGCCCCTCGCTGCCGAACCCGATGCTGAAGCGGTTGACCGGGGGCGCCGGCGCCGAAGGTCGGCGAATCGCGGCGACGATTGCCAAAACCGCCACGAGCGCCAGCGCGCCGACGATCACACCCGCGTACCGCTGCAGCCCGGTCGGGGAAGATCCCTGCGCAACCCGTCGAGGGCCTGCCGCCGGCGTGCTCAGCGCCGCCCCGAATTCGGCGGCGTTCGCATACCGATCGGCCGGCAGCTTTTCGAGCGCCGTCAGCACCGCATCCTCGACATGGGGCGGAACACGGCCTCGGCGAGCGATGATGCCGGCGGGCTGTTCGGTCATTACCTTGGCCACGATCGACTGCGCCGTCGGTCCGCTGAAGGGCGGTTCGCCAATCAGCATTTCGTAGGTGACCGCTCCCAGCGCGTAGACGTCGCTGGCCGGGCCGATCTCCCGCTCGCCCATCGCCTGTTCGGGGCTCATGTACTGCGGGGTGCCGAGACTCATCCCCGTCTCGGTCATTCGGTCGCTGCCACCGGCACTCGAGACCGCCAGCGCGATCCCGAAATCGGCGACGAGTGCCTGGCCCTCGTGCAGCAGAATGTTTTCCGGCTTGACGTCGCGGTGGATCACGCCGTGGCGGTGGGCATAGTCGAGTGCCGACGCGACCTCGGTCGCGATTCGGATGGCCTCATCCACCGGTATCTGCTTGTCGCGTTTGAGCCGATCGCGGAGCGACTCGCCCTCGACAAACGGCATCACGTACCAGGCGGTGCCGTCCGCCTCACCGGAGTCGATCAGGCCGAGGATATGGGGATGCTGGAGGGCGGCGATGGTTTTGATTTCGCGCACGAACCGGTCGGCGCCGATCACCGCCGCCAGCTCGGGGCGCAGCACCTTGATGGCCACCTGCCGCTCGTGCCTGAGATCCTCGGCCAGATAGACCGTGGCCATCCCGCCGGCGCCGAGCTCGCGCTCGATCCGGTAGCGGTCGCCCAGCGCGCCGGCAAGGAGCGCGGTGCTGTTCCCCACGTCCCCTCCCGGGCGGGCGCCCGGCAAATGGCTGTTCACGAGTCGGTGTGCGGTGTGGAAGAGCTACTCTATTGTACGTGCAGACCGGGAGTTGCGCCAGAACGGCCACCCTATGCTGGGTCGTTATCTGCTGAGCGGGTGGCGCCAGCGCAGGCCGGCAAACCGGGCGTAGTCGCGGTCGGTCGTTATGAACTCACACCCCGCTTCAGTGGCCAGCGCGGCCAACCATGCGTCGGGAACCAGATTGCCTCGAGCCCCGGAGGTCTCGCACATCTGGCGGAAGATGTTCCAGTGCCGCGGGCCTGGTGCAACCGGAACGGCATTGGGTTGGGCGCGGAAGGCGTCGGCGAACGAGAGCGCCGCCTCGAGCGGCGTGGCAGGATGGAAGATGCGGGGATGGGTGACGATCCGGAGAAATCCGCTAAGCACCTGGTCGGAAACGGCGTACGACTCGTGGGATTGAACCAGTGCGTTGAGCCAATTGCGATAGGCCGAGTGCTCCGGCGCATCCTCGCGAAAGGCGTAGACCAGCACGTTAACGTCAACGAGGAGCAGCGGGGCCCTCGCCGTTCATTAGCTCGAGCAAAGCGGCCGAATCATCAAGATCCACCCCGGGCAATAGCCCACGGCCTCTGAAGGTGGGCAGTGGAACTCGCCCTGCCGCCTGAGCTGACTCCCCAGCAGTTTGCGCATCGAGGGCCTGGAGGCCGCGGCGGAGAACATCGGACTTGGTGGCGCCGAGGCGGCCGGCGAGTCGCTCCAGCCGCTCGCGGTCGGCAGGATCGAGATATACCTGCACCGGCTCAGCCACCCGGGCGGGCTTCCGCGGTTCATGAGATCGTTTCATGATTTCATGATAGCTAATTGCCCCGGCGCGCGCAAGGCGAAGCGAGTGGCCGATCCGGTGGCGGCCCGAGCGGTGGTCGAAAAGGTGGCGGCCGCCGAGGCGGCGTTTCCCGCCCTCATCGCGGTGAGCATCACGCTCGACGAAAATCCGGAGGTTTGCGAGGAGGATCGTGCGGCGACGATGATGGGCGTGCAGAACCTGCTGCTGGCGGCCTCTGCGATCGGGCTCGGCACCCATCTCAAACGCAGTAATGGACGACCCCCGCGCCCGCGCGGCGGTGGGTGTTCCCGCCGGCCGGCTTCAGCGCTGACTATCTGGGTGCCGTGACGCTTCCGGTATACACCACCTTCCCGCCCACAATCGTGTAGAGCACCTTGGTGCCAAGGATCGAATCAGGCGGCACAGTCATGATGTCGCGTGACAGCACCGCGATGTCGGCCCACTTCCCGGGCGTGAGCGATCCGTTCTCCCGATCCTGGAACGCCACATACGCGCCGTTGACGGTGTAGGTCTTGAGCGCCTGCTCGCGCGAGAGCTTCTGGTCGGGAAAGAACGCCGAGTCGGTGCCGACCATGTCACGCGTTACACTGCAATGGAAAGAAGCGATCGGGCTGATGTCTTCCACCGGAACGTCGGTACCGTTGGTGACCACCGCGCCGGTCTTCCAGAGCTTCTGCCAGACGTAGGCGCCTTCGCTGGCGCGCTGCTCGCCCAGCCGGGGAAGGACGTAGGGCGCGTCGGAACAGGCGTGGATTCCCTGCATCGAGGCCACCACGCCCATCTCGCCAAAGCGGGGAATGTCGCTCGGGTTGAGATGCTGGGCGTGCTCGATCCGCCAGCGCAGCGTATCGCTCTTGAGGTTGTGCTCCTTGAAGAGCGCGGCGTAGGTGTCGAGCGTTTCGCGGTTGGCGCGGTCGCCGATGGC
This sequence comes from Gemmatimonadales bacterium, assembly GCA_035707585.1. GTDB lineage: Bacteria > Gemmatimonadota > Gemmatimonadetes > Gemmatimonadales > GWC2-71-9 > DASSTY01. The sequence continues at coordinate 6,052 of DASSTY010000448.1, read as the reverse complement.
GTGCACCGAAATCTGGTAGCCATTCGCCAGCCCGATCTCGGCGATCTCCTTGATCCGCGCCATCGTCGTCACGTTGAGCCCGGTGTTCTTCGGGTCGTCATCGTAGGGCTTGAGCATCCATGCGCTGCGCGAGCCAAGCGCGCCGTCCGCGGTGATTTCTCCGATGCCCCGCACAGTCAGGTGCCCGTTGCCGTAGTCCACCATTCGGTGCGCCACCAGCGAATCGACGTCGTCCGGACGCACCTCGTCGTCACTCACCAGGATATAGAGCCGAAGGGGCATGTCGCCCTCGTCGACCATCTTCTTGATGGCGTCGATCGTCGCGAACGATTCTCCCATGTCCTGGAAGGTGGTGACCCCGTTGGCGAGCGCGTTTTGGGTGGCGAGATGGATTCGGTTGCGGAAATCGGCCTGGATCTGTTCGGGAGTGCGGCTGGCCAGGTGCGAACGCAGTCCTCGGCCGATGAGTCCCTGCGCTGCGTCTACCAGGATGCCGGTGGGGCGTCCGCTCGCGTCCTTGATGATTTCGCCGCCCGGCGGGTTGGGAGTGGAAGGCCCGATGCCCGCCAACTTCAGTGCCACGTCGTTGGCGATCGACGCGTGCCCGCTGGCATGCTCCAGAACCACCGGATTGTTGGGCGCCGCCTGATTGAGCAGGTCGTTGGTCTGGAAGCCCTTCACCACGCGCCCCGGCGACCGGTCCCACTTTTCCTGATGCCAGCCGCGGCCCCGGATCACCGCACCGGGACTCGCGGTCTTGGCCGCCTTGGCGACCATCTCCGCGATCTGCTGCCACGAGGGGACGCCCATCAGGTCGAGTTCAGTGAGCGCCTGGCCCAGCCCGGTAAAGTGGCCGTGCGATTCATTGAAGCCCGGGATGGCAAGGTGGCCGTCGAGGTCGATCACCTTGGTGGCCGAACCGATGTAGCGCTGGATGTCGGCGTCGGAACCCACCGCGACGATCGTGTCGCCGGAGATGGCAATCGCCTGCCCCTCGGGCGTGGTGGAGTCCATCGTGACGACCTTGCCGTTGCGAAGCACGAGGTCGGCGGGGGCAACGCTCGGTTTGGTGCAGCCGGTCGACAGCGACGTGACGAGGATGGCGAGGCACGGAACAGCAAGGCGAAAACGTTCGTTCATGAACGGCGTCCGGTTGGTGTGGGCACAGGCGATATGTGGCAGGAACAATTCGAATTTAACCTAGGACAGGCCGCCCTGGATTGCCAGCGGGAGCCATCGAGGGCCTGGGGCTCCCCGGCCGGAGTATATTGGTCTCGCCGCCCATTCCGCCCAACCTGGATCGCAAATGACACTGCCCGTTCTGGAAGCGATCGGCGCCCGCCGGTCGATCAAGCAGTTCGGCTCCGCACCGATCGGTCGCGAGGCCATTGAAGTGCTCCTCGACGCCTTCGTTCAGGCCCCGAACCATCGGATGACCCAACCCTGGCGCTTCTACGTCCTCGGCCCGAAAGCACGGCGGGCATACGGCGAGGCACTGGGCGCGCGCAAGGCGCGGAAGGTGGACGATCCGGAGGCGGCCCGCGCGGTGGTGGAGAAAGTCGCCGCCGCTGAGGCCGCGCTGCCGGCCGCTATCGCCGTGAGCATGACGCTGGATGAGAATCCTGAGGTTCGGGAGGAAGACTACGCGGCCACCATGATGGGGGTGCAGAACCTCATGCTGGCCGCGCTCGCCATCGGGCTGGGCAGCCACCTCAAGACCGGTGCGGTGATGGACGACCCGCGCGCGCGTGCCGCAGTCGGCGTCCCCGCCGGCGAGCGGATCGTCGCCATCATCCACCTGGGCGAAGCGGCTGCGGAACCGGAACCGAAGCCGCGCCGGCCGGCAGCGGAACTCACCACCTGGGTGCCCTGACCTCGCGACGGTTGTGACGATCGCCAGCCGGAGAAAAACTACTGCCGAGCACGGATCATCCGGACCACGCTGTCGGCCAGCGCGTTGGGGACCGGGATCGTCAGATGATACTGCTCGATCTTCCAGGCGCCGTCGATTCGCCGGAGCACCCCGGTGCCCCGGGTTTCGCCGTAATGCTCGTTGTCGAGCAGTTCATCGAACCAGGCAATGCTGCCGCTGGGGTCGAAGGCGATGTGGCGGGTGCCGGCCCGGGGGACGTAGGTCCAGCCGCGACCCTGCGAAAAGAACGGATGGGCATAGGCCCGGAAGGCATCCACCGTCCACCGCTCGCTGGCGTCGGTGCCGATGAACACGCCGTCGGGGGCGAACAGGCCGAAGTAGGCTGCCTCGTTGGCGGCCGATGCCTCGTGGTGCAGCGAGTCGAGCACCGCTGCGACCGCAGCGGTATCGCCCGGCGCAACGGCCCGGTTCTGGGCACCTGCCGGCGCGGCACACACCACTACCGCGGCCATCAGGAGGCCGAGCCAGGCCGGCCGGCGTGGTCCGTTTCGCATCTTCATTGGATCATCTCCTGGATATCAGTCCTGTCGGCTCTTTCGATCCCGGCAAACACCTGCATCAGCGCCTGATCACCTTCGCTACCGGCCAGCTCGCCAGCAGCACCGCCAGCACGATCACCGCACTCTTCCAGTCTCCCGCCGCAATGGTCACAATCAACCCGACCGCAACGGCGAGCGCCAGCGCCGGCAGGATGGGATACCCGTATGCCCGAAACGGCCGCTCGGCATCCGGCTCCCGCCGCCGCAGTGCGAAAAGCGAAATGAACGAGATGCCGTACATCACGGTGATGAGCAGCGAATCGAGCGCCAGCACGGCATTGAATGAGCCCGAGAGCAGAAACGCCGCGATCACGACGAGACTGAGCGCCAGCGCCACCCACGGCGTGCCACCGCGGTTGATTCGGGTCGCCACCTCGGGGAACAGGCCATCCCGGCTCATCGCCAGCAGGATCCGCGGAATCGCCATCAGCTCCGCATTGATGGTTCCCAGCACCGAAATGATCATGATCAGGCGGATGATCGGATCGCCCCACCGGCCAAAGATCGCGGTGGCCATCGTTGCGCCGACGAACGGATCTCCCGCCATCCGCTGTACCGGCACCACCGCGAGGTAGGCGAGGTTGATCAGCAGATAGATCGCGATGATCAGCCACACTCCGCGGAACATCGAGCGGGGAATCGTTCGCCCGGGGTCGCGAATCTCCTCGCCGCAGTAGACCACCGCGAAATAACTGTCGTAGGTGAAGATCACTCCCTGCATCGCCACGCCGAACGCCAGCAGGAGGGAAATTCCCTGCGGCACCGGCAGCACAGGTGCGCTGAGCGGCTGATGCGGCAGCGTGAACGCCGCCACCACCAGCGCAATCAGCGCCAATGCCTTGATCGCCGTGGTGATTTCCTGGGTGCGCCCGCCCGACCTGACCCCGATGAACTGCAGGGTGGCGAGCCCGCCCAACGTGATGAAATCCAGCAGCAGCTCGTGCCCGGCGAACTGGGGAATCAGGCCGACCAGGTATTCGCCCACGATCAGTGTGAGCACTACCGGACCGAGGCACCAGTTGATCCAGTCAGCGTAGCCGACGAAGAAGCCGACTCCGTCGCCGAACGCCCGCCTTGCAAAGACGTAAGGGCCTCCGGCGCTCGGCATCATGGCGCCCAGCTCCGAAAAGATGTTGGCGCCGAGCAGAGTGTAGATCCCGCCGAACACCCAGACCAGCATGAAGAGAACCGCGTTGGGCAGGGCGGCGGCGATTTCGCCGGGCGTGCGCAGAATCCCGCCGCCAACGGTGGCGCCGACGGCGATGGCCAGACCGAATGCGGTGCCGAGGATCCGGAGGAGTCGGCCACTGGGAGGGGGATTCAACCTAGCGCCCCTCTCCGCCGCCGCTGACTGGAGGGAACACACCGACGTGCAGCGGCAGCGGCCGCGCGACGGCGTCTTCGACTGTCACCCGCACCCGGCTCAACTCGACCGGATCGAACATCGCCAGCTTGCAGTAGCCAATCGTTTCGCCCCGGCTGAGTTCTTTCCATGCACCGCCGGTCCAGCCTTCGATCCGGTAGCGCGCCACCCGCTGCCCCCGCTCGATCTGCTCGCCCAGGCGAATCATGCCGGCCGAGCGTACGGCACCCAGCGATACCTCCGCCACGCCGCGGCGCGTTCCGGCCTGCTGCCACTTTATCTGCCGGCCGGCAACCAGGTTCTGAGCCAGCGATCTGCCGATCGTCGCGCCCAGTGCGTTGACGCGGGCTGCATCGGTATTGTGGAGCAACCCCGCGCGAGTCGGCGGTACGTTGAGCAGCAGCTTGGAGTTCCGACCCACCGAGCTGAGCCAGATGCTGAACAACTCGGCCACGCTCTTTACCTGGCCATCCTCTGATGGGTGGTAGAACCATCCCGGCCGGATCGACACATCGGTTTCGCCCGGGCGCCAGGCGCTGCCGTGCGGGTCGCCGTGCTGGAGCATCGCGGTGACGGCATCGCCGCTGGCGCCGGGGTAGGGAACCGCGGTCGGATCCACCGGAGACCAGTTGGGTTCGCCCGCCGAACCGGTTTCGTTGCCGATCCACCGGATATCGGGGCCGGCGTCGGAAAAGATCACCGCGCCCGGCTGCAGCCGGCGCACCGTGCCCCAGATCCTCGGCCAGTCGTATACCTGCTTCCGCCCATTGGGCCCTTCGCCATTGGCGCCGTCGAACCAGACCTCGGCGATCGGGCCGTAGCGCGTCAGCAATTCGGTGAGCTGGGCGATGTAGAAATCGTTGTAACGGGCGGAGTCGCCATACACCGGTGAGTTTCTGTCCCACGGTGAGAGATAGAGCCCGGCGCGGAGCCCTTCGGCTCGGCACGCGTCGGTGAACTCCCGCACCACGTCTCCCTGGCCGCCGCGAAACGGGCTGGCCGCTACCGAATGCCGCGTGGTGGCGGTGGGCCAGAGACAGAATCCGTCGTGATGCTTGGCGGTGAGGATCATCGCGCGGAAACCAGCTGTGCGAGCGGTGCGAGCCCATTGCCGCGCGTCGAGCGCGGTAGGGTCGAACAGGGCCGGGTCCTCGCTGCCGAGTCCCCATTCGCGGCCGGTAAAGGTGTTGATGCCGAAATGAATGAACATCGCCAGCTCGTCACGCTGCCAGGTGAGCTGGGCCGGGTTGGGCAGCGCCAGCGGCGGCGTTCCCAACGACGAGACGCGCCGCCAGCCACGACTGCCGAGCGCCAGGGCGGCTGCCCCGATGAAGGTGCGGCGGGAAAGAATCAAGGAATGTCCCGGGCCAGGTTTGGGCGATGCGATTGGCAAAGGTACCGGCCGATTGCGGTGCGGGCCAGTCCCGGCCTATGATCATGGATGACCTCCATCCGCCGACAGCTCTCGGTGAGTGCTTCGCGGCTGCTGTTGCATCCGAAGCGCCACCCGCCCGCCGGGTCGCGCCCCGGCACCCTCGTCACCTCGCCCGAATCGCCTCCGCCGGTCATTCATCTCTTTCACTACGACGAGCGCTCGCTGGAAGAGCGCGACGTGACCAACGTGGAGGATCTGGCGGCGCTTCCCCAGGAAGGCGTGAGCTGGGTGGATATCCAGGGGATGGGCGACGAGGCGCTGCTCCGGCGCGTCGGGCAGATCTTTCAGCTGCATCCACTGGCGCTGGAAGATGCCGTCAACATTCCGCAGCGGCCCAAGTCGGAGCTGTACGACCATTTTTATCTGTATGTCACCCGGATGATCCGACTGGGCGAGCGCCGGGAGCTTTGCGGCGAGCAGGTCAGCTTCTTCTTCGGCAAATGGTTCGTGCTGACCATTCAGGAGCAGTACGGCGATGTCTTCGATCCGATCCGGAAGCGAATCCGGATGGATGAGGGGATCATCCGCCGGCAGGGGCCCGACTACCTGGCCTATGCGCTGATCGACACCGTACTCGACGGTTACTACCCCGTGATCGAGACGATCGGTGATCGGCTGCACGATCTGGAAGAGGAAATTCTCGAACGACCGTCACAGAGAGGGCTGCACCGGATCCATCGGGTGCGGCGGGACCTGCTGGGTCTTCGGCGAGCCGTGTGGCCGCAGCGGGAAGCGGTCAATGCGATGATCCGCGACGAGAGCGGATTGGTGTCGCCCCTGGT
>DASSTY010000447.1:0-13850 GCA_035707585.1 Gemmatimonadales bacterium | reverse complement strand
GCTGCCGCCAGTCGGGAGACACCGCCATGGCGAAGGCGCCGCCCGGCACTTCGATGCTGCCCCGGCTGACATTTTCGCGAACCGACCACACCTGCACCGAGCCGTCTTCGTCGGCGACGAACATCACCGTGCTGCCGGGCGAGAGCACCACATCCTGGGGATGGCCGCCGATCGCGAACGAGTTGACGACCTGGTCGCTGGTGAGATCGACCACGTCGACCGCACCATCCACCTGATTGCTGATGTAGGCATAGTGGCCGGTGTAGTCGAGCGCGATTCCATTGGCGGCTTGTCCCACCTGAACGCTATCGGTGATCTGCCGGGTGGCGACGTCAATGATGTACATCCAGTCGCCGGAGGTCGTCACCAGCAAGCGGCTTCCGTCACGGGTCAACCGGACCCGGAAGGTGTTGATCCCGATCGGGATGCTGTCGACTTCGGTGTTGGTCGCGAGATCGATAACGCCGACGTTGAACGAGTGCTGGTTGGTGACGTAGGCGAAGGTACCGGCGGAGTCGATGGTCACATCAGTCGGCACCGCGCCAACCGGGATGCTGTCGGTAAATGCACCAAGCGCGGCATCGCCGCGGCTCACTGAGCTGGCATCGAGCTGGGTCGCCAGCAGAGCGCCACCGGCGCTGATAGCCACCCCAAACGGCCGCTCGCCCAGCATTTTCTCCCCGGCAACAACGCCGGCCGGGTGGTGAATGCCGTCGGGAAAGTCGACCACGACCTCGACGGCGACGGTGTCGTCGCCCAGGATCGCCAGCACCGTGTCGGCCCCGGGCTCGAAGGCCGAGATCGAACCATCGCTCACTCCGGCCACGAGATCGCCGCGCATCTTGAAGGTGACGCCGGTCAGGGGTTGGGTGTTCCCGTTTGCGTCCGTTACCGTGATGGGAACATCAAGCTTTTCGCCGCGCTTCAGGTGAACCTGCGTGGCAAGTACCTTGAGCTGCACCTCGCCGGATGATCCGCCGTTCGAGCCCCCGCCACCCGGCGGGCCCACCGGAGTGTCACTGGAGCAGGCGGCGATCACCAGCGGGAAGACCAGCGCGCGGGCCAATTGGCCGAACCGGATTCGCATGGAGCCCTCTAGTGAAGGGGAAGGTCCAAGCCCCGAACTCGTTTACCGGCAATGGATTATGAGGCAGAAAGGGGCGGTCGGCCGAATGCCGACTTTTCAATGTACCCGGCGGTACCACGGTGGGCAACCGGCGGGCTCAATCCCGCCGGTCGAGGCGATCCGTTCGCAGCAGGATGTCCTGCCGGAGGTCCTGAATGTCTTCCCGCAGCCCGGCGATGATCTCGCCGACAAAGCCGAAGCCGAACAGCGCCACACCGCAGATCACCATCGTCTCGACCAGGTTGAGCAGCGGGCGGAACCCGATTCCGTAGCCGAATCGAAGCACCAGCGCCAGGATCCCGGCGACCAGCCCGATCAGGAACAGCGCGGCGCCGGCCACGCCGAAGAAGAGCATCGGCTTGCGGCCGAACCGGAGCTGGAACCAGACCGAAAGCAGATCGAGTACGCCAATCGGAATCCGGCGCCAGTTGAACTTGGAGACCCCCGCCCGCCGGGGATACAACGGGACCGGGTGCGAGGTGAGCCGAAAGCCGTCCGCGGCCGCGATGACAACCATGTAGCGGTGCCAGTCGGGACGCATCGGCACCCCGGCCATCACTTCTCGGCGATATGCCTTGACCGAGTTGAGATCGGTTACGCGGACGCCGAAGAGCCAGCGGCAGAGCCCGTTGTAGATCCGCGACACGAACGCCTTCTCGTAGCGGCCCTGCTTGGTGCCGGTGACGATGTCGGCCTCGCCGTCCAGGATCGGCCGCACCAGCGCGGGAATGTCTTCGGGAAGGTACTGGAGATCGGCCGGGTAGAACACAAAGATGTCGCCGCGGGCGGCGTCGCCGGCCGATCGGAGCGCGTCGGCAATTCCCCGCTGGCGCCGGTGATGAACCACCCGCAGGAACGGATACTGCTGCTGGAGCTGCCGCAGGACTTCGATGCTGTTGTCGCGGGAGCCGTCGTTGACCACGACGACTTCAAACGAAAACCCCGCCGCGCCGAGCGATTCGGCCGCCAGGCGAAGGAACTCGGGGAGATTCTCCGCCTCGTCCTTGGCCGGAACCAGCACGCTCACATCGACGGGAGCGACCGACGCCGGCAGCGTCATACCCGCTTGCGCATCCGGGCCGGGAGGATTCCCAACTGGTCGCGATACTTGGCGACGGTGCGGCGGGCGATCTGAATTCCCTGCTCCTGGAAGAGATGCACGATCTGCTGGTCGGTGAGCGGCTTCCCGCTGTTTTCCTCACTCACCATCTTCTGAAGTTTGGCGCGAATCGAGCGGGCACTGGCGTCCTCTCCCGATGCGGTAGAGAGTGCGCTCGAGAAAAAGAACTTGAGCGGCAGCACGCCCCGCGGCGTCTGGACGTACTTCTCGTTAGTCACCCGGCTCACCGTCGACTCGTGCATGTTGATGACCTCGGCCACCTCGCGGAGCGTCAGCGGCCGGAGGTGCTCGATGCCCTTCTCGAAGAACTCACGCTGCCGGTCGACGATGAAGTTCATGACCTTGAGCATGGTCTGGCGGCGCTGCTCGATGGCCTGAATCATCCAGTTGGCGCTGTTCATCTTCGAGGCGATGAACTCGCGGTTTTCCGGGGTCATCTTCTTCTTGTCGCGGGCGATTTCCTGGTAGGACCGGCTCAAGCGCAGCCGGGGCATGCCGGTATCGTTCAGAAAAACCTGGTAGCGGTCGCCGATCTTTTCGACGATCAGATCGGGAATGATGTACCCGTCGCTCCGGTTGGAATACTTGAGCCCCGGCTTGGGATCGAACCGGGCAAGCTGGTCGGCGGCCGTCTGCACCGCGGCGGGCTCCACACCGAACCGTTTGGCGAGATCGTTCCACCGGTGGGCGATCAGATCGGGGAATGCCTCCGCGACCAGCCGGTAGGTGAGTGATTCGGCGTCTCCCTTGTCGGCCAGCTGAAGCAGGAGGCACTCGCGCAGATCGCGCGCGCCAACACCGGGCGGGTCGAGCCGCTGGACGATAGCCAGCATCTCCTCGACCTCTGCCATGGTGTAGAACGGCACCGCCTCCGGGTCGAAGTCGTCGTCGCTCTCTTCGGCTTCTTCTTCGGCGTGACTCAGGAGGAGCTGGTTGACCGAGCCGAGGATCTCCTCCAGCGAGGCCGGCAAGAGACCGTCGTCGTTGATGTGACCGAGAAACTCCTCGCTGAGCAGCCGCTGGCGAGGCGTGAGGTCGAGCATCTGAAGCTGTTCGCGGAGGTAGTCGGACAGGTCGCGGGTCTCGACCGTCACCGGCTCGGCGTACTCCTGGGCTTCGAACTGCTCGCGGGTGCCGCCGACCTCGAAGCCGTTGAGGAGGATCTCCTCCCAGTCCATCTCGTCTTCCTTGTTGGCCTGCTCCTTTTCCTGATCGTTGGTCGGGGTGGCCTGCTCTTCGTCTTCCGGTTCGAGCAGCTCGAGGAAGGGGTTGCCCAGCAGCTCCTGCTTGAGATGCTGCTGCAGATCCATCATGGGCATGTAGAGCATGTCCATGGCCTGGTAGAGCCGCGGATTGACTCGCAGCTCCTGGCGCAATCCTGTCTGCTGCGCGAGGCCGGCTTTCATGCGACGGCTCCCAGGCGCGCCCGAAGCCGCGCCGTGAGGGTGGGACCGAGGTAGAGCTGGGCCACCTGGTCGTTATAGACGAGTTCCCGCACTGTGCCCGCTGCCTGCACCTTGCCTTCGAACATGATGTATGCCCGATCCACGATGTCCAGGGTCTGTTCGACGTTATGGTCGGTAATGAGTACGCCGATGCCGCGATGACGCAACCCGGCGACGATGGTCTGAATGTCGTGCACGGCGATCGGATCCACGCCGGCGAACGGTTCATCGAGCAGCATGAACTTGGGCCCGGTGACCAGTGCGCGGGTGATTTCCAGCCGGCGCCGCTCGCCGCCGCTCAGGGCGTAGGCCCGGCTGTGCCGCAGATGCTTGATCGACAGTTCGTCGAGCATCCGCTCCAGCTCCTGCCGCCGAGCCTGGCGCGACAGCGGCCGGGTCTCCAGGATCGCCAGGATATTCTCCTCGACGGTCATGCGGCGGAAGACCGACGGCTCCTGCGCCAGGTATCCGATACCCTGGCGGGCCCGACGAAACATCGGCGCGGTGGTCAGGTCTTCGCCATCCAGCAGCACTTCGCCGGCGTCGGCCCGGGTAAGTCCGGTGATCAGATAAAATGTAGTCGTTTTTCCCGCCCCATTGGGACCCAACAATCCGACGATCTCGCCCTGGCGGACCCGGACGGTGACATCGTCGACGACCCGGCGGCCCTTGAAGCTCTTGCTGAGCGACTTCCCTTCCAGCACGCTGCCGGTTGGCTCTACCCGAGAAGCCGGTACTTCCAGCGGGCGCTCGAGCCCGGCGCGGGCCGCCGCCAGCAGATCGGCCAGCACGGTGGGGCGGTCGACGACCGCCTGCCGCCACCAGCTCAGATCGGCCCAGACTTCCTTCCAGGCGCCGGTCGGGTCGGGCGCGACCCAGCGGTCGGTGGCCATCCGGGGCAGCAGCGATTGCAGCAGATGCTCCCGAACCGCATCGCCGGAGAGGGACATCGCCGGGCGGGCCTCGATTCCGGTGCCAACCGCCAGAAAGGCTTCGCGGTAGGAAGCGACCAGCCGGTCCAGCGGGATCGCTCCTTCGGGCGAGGCGTCGCGGGTCAGGGCGGCGAGCGCGATGGCGATCGAGGGATCCCGATCGGCGACACGATCGATCCACGGCTGGCGGGTCATCGCGGCTTCACCCTGGGCTGACCGGGACTGGGCGCGGCCGGTGCAGTCGTGCTCTGCCCTGAACTCGGCTCGAGCTGCATGCCCTCGACGTGACCGCTGGCCGACACGCGGTCGATCGTCTGATCGGTGCCGGGCACCATCGTGATGACGATCTGATCGCCGCGAACGTAATTGAGCGACGGACGATCGGGCGTCTTCTCGTTGGCGGAGGCGTGAAAGGCCCGCGCGTGCCCCGCCGCAGTCATCCGCTGCAGCACCACACCGCCGGCGGCGGAATCGGCGGCTGCGCTGTCCGATGGCGCCGGCGGCAGGCTATCGCGTGGATCAAAGAATGCCTGGACGGTGTCGCCCGCCATCCAGTCCCGCTGGCCGGTTACCGAATCGGGGCGGGTCGCCAACCAGCCGTCGCCGATACCGAGCATATGGCGGAGCTGCTGGCCGGGTGTCTCGAGGATCAGCGAGTCGGCGCGAACATCGTAATCGGTGGCGGTTGCGTGCGGGCGAGTCTGCCGGCCCCACGCAACGGTGCCGGTGAGTTTGCCGTGATCCACATCGATATGAATCGTGTCTGCCACCAGTTTTCGATCGGCGGTGGTCGCTTCGGCTTCGGACTTGGCGGTCACGCCGGTGAGCTCACGATCGGCGAGGGTAAAGTCGATCCGCTTCCCGTGAAGATTGAAAGTGTCTTTCGACATTCCGCGGAGCTCAGGCGGGCCGCCGAGCAGCGTTCCATCGCCCGCCGGGCCGGTGAAGAGCCGCAATGAGTCGCCCCGGGCGGCAAAGTCGCTGCGATCGATGGTGACCTGGCCGCCGGCCCAGACGCGGTCATCCCCTTTCATCCGTACCCGGTCGGCAACGATGCGATACGGCTCGGCGGGCGCTCCGGCCGAGTCTGTCACCGCATAGCTGATCCGCGGGCGTCCGATCGCGTACATCTCCAGGGTATCGCGCACGCCGGCGACCGGACGCAGGTAGTCGAGTGACGGCCCGCGCAGGGTGGATCCGGTCTTGAGATTGGTGGTCACGACGTTGCCGCGAGCGGCCCATCGTTCACCGTCCTTGTAATAGGTGCCGCGGTCAGCCGTCATGGTGACCGTCGAGTCCACGTAATGCACATGCCCGATGAACTGCACCGTGCGGCCGGCATACGCCGCCACGCTGTCGCTGTTCATATGCACGTTCATGCCACGGCAGCTGATCCGGATATTGCCTCCGGCAAAGTAATTGACGCCTGAGTCGGTCACCACGCGAACACCCTGACGATCCACGTTCTCGATGTCGAGGATGCATTCGCCCTTGGCGGCCGGCCGCTGCGCCGCCGCGGTACCGAGCGGGAGCACGACCAGCCCCGCCACCAGGAGGCGCCACATTCACTGACCCGGCAGTTCGACCGCGCCACCCGAGGTGCCGCGAGGCTGGTTGGTGATAACGTGCTTGAACCCGGGATCGGCCTGAAAGCCGGTGCCCTGGAGATGCTCGGTACCATTGTCGTAGGTGAACGGCGCATCGGTGGAGAGCTGATCGGCGGCCTTATCGTAACTGAGCCGCTCGGAGGCAAGCCGCCGGCCATCGGGCGTAGCGACCACCACGTTGCCTTCAGCGTCCATCGAGCCGGTCTGCACATGGTACACTGCCTTGCGCGCCGTCATGGTGGAAGCGATGGCACCGGCATCATCGTAGAACACCGCACGGACGTGATACATCTCGGTCGTCTGGGTCGGTTCGTAGACGAATGCGGTGTCGGCCTCGACCAGGCTCCGGCGGATCCCGTTTCTGGTTACGTAATGCGAGAAGCCAACCAGCACCTGGTCGGCGGTGTCGACGGCGCTGATGGTGGCGGTGGGGCGAGCTCCATCCTGAGAGCACGCGGCGAGTGCGATCACCAGGGCTGCCACGGCGAGCTGCCGGATCATACCGCCCCGGCCCGCAGGAGGTCGTGCAGATGGACCACGCCGGCAACGGTGTTCTGCGCGCCGATCACCGGCAGCACCATGATCCCATGCCGCTCCATTGTGGCGACCGCCGCGGCTGCCAGCTCGTCGGGCGCGATGGTTCGCGGGGTGCGGGTCATCACCTGCTCTACCGGCAGCGCCAGGAAATCATCGCCCCGCTCCGCCACGCGGGTAAGATCGCCGGCGCTCATTACCCCGATCAGCCGTCCGCCATCGAGGATCATCGCCAGTCCGCGGTGGTGCGCCAGCGTCACGACCGCGTCTCGCACGGTTGCACCGGGGGCGAGTACTCCGCCGGGTGGCAGCATGACATCGCGAACCCGCAGCAGCAGCTTCCGGCCCAGTGCGCCGCCGGGATGGAGCGCCGCGAAATCTTCCCGTCGAAATCCCTTTCGCTCGAGGAGCGCCACAGCCAGCGCATCGCCCAGTGCCAGCGCCACGGTGGTGCTTGTGGTGGGAGCGAGTCCGTGGGGGCAGGCCTCTTCCTCCACTCCGGCGTCGAGCACGATCGCAGCTGCACGAGCCAGCGGCGAATGGTTGGCACCGGTAATCGCCACGATCGGTACCGACATCCGCTGGAGACAGTTGAGCAGCCCGAAGAGATCTTCCGATGCGCCGCTCTTGCTCAGGATAATGGCGGCATCCTGGCGCCCGACGATGCCGAGATCGCCATGCAGACTGTCGATCGGGTGGAGAAAGCTGGCCGGCGTCCCGGTTGACGTGAGTGTGGCGGCAATTTTTCGGGCGACCAATCCCGACTTCCCCACGCCCGATACGATCACCCGGCCCGCCACGCCGGCCAGCAGCGTCACCGCGTCGGCAAAGCGCTCATCGAGACGATCGGCGGCGGCATCGATGCCGCGGGCTTCCAGCCGGAGCACTCGCCGACCGGTTTCGACCACCGCCGGGATTTCGGTCTCAATCGTCATCGGGTTCCCCGAGATACCGTGCCACCGCCGCCTCCCACTGGCCGCGGGCGCGGAGCAGCAGCTCGACTACTTCTCGAACGGCGCCGTGCCCGCCCCGCGCAGTCGTTACCACTCGCGCGGTGGCGACGACGTCGGGAACTGCGTTCGCGACCGCGATGGGAAGCCCGGCGCGACGCAGGATCGGCAGATCGGCCAGGTCGTCCCCCACGAACGCCAGCTGCTCCCATCCGAGGCCGCGTTCCGAAAGGATCCGCTCGAGCACCGGCAGCTTCCGCGGGCCCGGCACCTGGACGACTTCGTCAATCGGGATCTGGGCTGCCCGCAGCTCGGTGGCAGTCGAGGGCCGTCCGCTCACCAGCACGATCGGAATGCCGGCGCCGTGCAGCAGGACGAGGCCGAGCCCGTCCTGAATGTCGAATCGCTTGAGCTCAACCGCTGCATCACCGGAGTGACCGAGATAGACGCCGTTGTCGGTGAGCACGCCGTCCACGTCGAGCCCCAGCAACCGAACCCGCTGCGCGACGGCCGATTCAAGCATGGACGTTGCCGCGCGCGCGGGCCCAGATGTCGAGCGTTCGGGCCACCAGATCGGGAAGCTGATCGAGCGGCCATTGCGTTGCCGCGTCGCTCCACGCCGCGGCGGGATCGGGATGGGTCTCGATGAAGAAGCCATCGGCACCGGCCGCGGCAGCGGCGGCCAGCAGATCGGGTATCGCGGTACGGTCGCCGCCGCTGGCTCCGGCGCCGCCGCGACCGGGCTGCTGCACCGAGTGCGTGGCATCGAAGATCACGGGAGCACCGGCCGCCCGCCGGAGCCGCGCGAAGTTGCGCATATCCACCACGAGATCGCCGTAGCCGAAGAAGGTCCCGCGCTCGGTGACTGCGATGTCGGTGGAACCGCCGCCGCGAACTTTCTCCACCGCGCCGGCCATCGCGTCGGGGTCGACCCACTGCCCCTTCTTGATGTTCACCGGAAGGCCGGTGCGACCCGCTGCCACCAGCAGATCGGTCTGGCGGCAGAGAAATGCCGGGATCTGAAGTGCATCGACGACCTGGGCCACCGGCGCGGCCTGCGCCGCTTCGTGGATGTCGGTCAATACCGCCAGTCCGCTCTGTTCACGGAGCCGGGCCAGTGCGCGGAGTCCCTGATCCAGGCCGGGGCCGCGGGCACTCCCGAGCCGGGCGCGGTTGGCCTTGTCGAAGCTGGCCTTGAAACAAACCGGAATGCCCAGCCGCTGCTGCAGCTCAGCCAGGCGATCGGCCACTTGCGCCAGGAGTTCGGCGCCTTCAATGACGCAGGGGCCGGCGATCAGGAACGGACTCCGGCCGAAGGTCCAGGTCATCAGCGCGACAGCTCGGCCAGTTCGGGAGCCTGCGGCGACGCCGACCGGCGGCGAAGTGCAGCGCCGATGAACGCGGTGAACAGCGGATGCGGGTCGGTTGGCCGCGACTTGAGCTCAGGGTGGAACTGGCAGCCGATGAACCAGGGGTGGTCGGGCAACTCGATGATTTCTACCAGCCCGCCATCGGGCGACTGCCCCGACAGCCGCAGCCCGTACTCGGCCAGCACGTCGCGGTAGGCGTTGCTCACTTCCCAACGGTGGCGATGGCGTTCGGAGATTTCGGCTGTCCCGTATGCCTGCTCTGCCTTGGAGCCGGGGCGGAGCCGCGCGGGATACGCGCCCAGGCGCATGGTGCCGCCCATGTCCGATACTTCACGCTGCGACTGCAACAGCGCGATGACGGGGGTGGCGCAGTCCGGGGCGAATTCGGTGCTGTTGGTATCGGGAAGTCCGCAGACATTCCGGGCAAACTCGATGATCGCCACCTGCAATCCGAGGCAGATTCCGAAGAATGGCAACTCGTTCTCACGGGCCCAGCGCACCGCCTCGACCATTCCCTCGATTCCCCGCTCGCCGAAGCCGCCCGGAATCAGCAGTCCGTCGAACCCGCTCAGTGCCTCGGCCGCCGCTGCCTGGTCGGCGAAGCGGTCGCTGGCAAACCACTCGACTTCCACCTTGGCGTTGTTTGGGATGCCGCCATGGATCAGCGCCTCCTGGACCGACTTGTAGGCGTCCTGAAGGTCGGTGTACTTCCCGACGACGGCGATTCGCACCCGATTGGCAGGGCGAAGAATCCGTTCGACCATCCCCTTCCACGCGCTGAGGTCGGGCTCCGCTGTTTCGAGCCGGAGACGTTCGACCACTTCGCGGTCGAATCCCTGCTCGTGAAACCGGAGCGGAATCTCATAAATCGATTCGACGTCGGGGCTCTCGATGACGCATCCAAAATCTACGTTGCAGAAGAGGGCGATCTTGCGCTTGATCTCGGCGGAGAGCGGCTGCTCGCTCCGGCAAATCAGGAAATCGGGCTGAATCCCGATCTGCATGAGGTCGCGCACCGAGTGCTGAGTTGGCTTGGTCTTGAGTTCGCCGGCAGCGGCGATGAACGGCACCAGCGTGAGATGGATGAACAGCGCGTTGTCGCGGCCGACTTCCTGGCGAAACTGCCGGATCGCTTCGAGGAACGGGAGCGATTCGATGTCGCCCACCGTACCGCCGATTTCGGTGATGACGACATCGTGCCCCGGGGCGGTGCGGCGGATGGCAGACTTGATCTCGTCGGTGATATGGGGAATGACCTGCACCGTGGATCCGAGATACTCGCCCCGGCGCTCCTTGCTGATGACCGTCTGGTAGATCCGCCCCGTGGTGACGTTGTTCTGCTGCGAGAGCGACCGCCCGATGAATCGCTCGTAATGCCCCAGATCGAGATCGGTTTCGGCTCCGTCGTCGGTGACGAACACCTCGCCATGCTGAAACGGCGACATGGTTCCGGGATCGACGTTGATGTAGGGGTCGAACTTCTGCATCGTCACATTGAGTCCGCGTTCAACCAGCAGGCGTCCGAGCGAGGCGGCGGCGATTCCCTTGCCGAGCGATGAGACGACGCCGCCAGTGACGAAGATGTACTTGGTCGCATTAGGACCCATGGAACCGCACCTTATCGATTAAGGGCCAGCCAGCGGGCCTCCGCCCGCCGAAGATCATCCGGCGTGTCGACGCCCGCCTCGACGGGCTCGTCCAGCCGGGCTACGCCGATCGTGATGCCATGCTGCAGCGCCCTGAGCTGCTCCAGGCGCTCGGCCTGCTCCGCTTCAGTTGCCGGAAGCGTCACCCACTTCATGAGCGCACTCCGGCGATACGCATAGACGCCGAGGTGCTGCCAGTAGAGATCGGGCGCGGCCGGAACAGGATCGCGCCGAAACGGAATCGGCGCACGGGAAAACCAGAGCGCCCGCCCATGAACGTCGGTGACCACCTTTACCCGTGAGGGATCGTCGGCGAACTCCGGATCGAGCGGAGCGGCCGCAGTGCCGACGTCGGCACCGCCCGCCACCTGTGCCAGAGCACCTTCTACCGCGTCCCGGCGAAGAAACGGCTCGTCGCCCTGGACGTTGAGAATCAGGTCGAAGCCGGCGAACTCCGGTCGGGCTGCAACTTCGGAGACCCGGCTGGTTCCGTTGGCGTGCTCCGGATCGGTGAGCACCGCCGGCACTCCGGTTGGCTCGATCGCCGCCGCTACCGTCATCGCATCGGTTGCCACCACGAGCTGGTCGGTCACGCCAAAATCCAGTACACGCTGGACGACGCGGGTGATCAGCGGTTCACCGGCCAGGAGCTGGAGCGGTTTGTGAGGGAGACGGATAGAGCCGAGACGAGCCGGAATCACGCCAAGTACGCGCATCACGCAAAGTAATAGCGGGTCCGGGCAGTGTCAAAAGTCGTGCCGTTATCGGCGGGGCCTCGCCGGGACAGCATAAGCCATTGACAAGCGCGATCTAACGGCTTGTTGCTTTGGCGCAGAGCAGCGGCGACTGAGTCGCGGACGAAGTTGGCCCGGGAGCGGATCGAATCGACCCCGCGAAGCTGTTCCTGCACCTGGGCGCGGATCGCCGAATCGAGCGAGTCCCGCGATGGCACACCGGGAATTGGCGGCTCGGGCGAGCCGTTCCGGGCCAGATCGCGGTTGATCTCGTCGATCTGGCTTTGTGGTACCAGGAGCGGGCGGGTGAGCGCTCCATGATCAAAGACCACGGTGCCGAAAGTGGTAAGGCCCAGCCCGCCGGTATCGGACGCGGCGATGCAGCTCATCGAATTGGTCTGATCGAGGTGACGGATCTCGCGGGCTGCGATGAGGCAGTTGGCGAAGCGCTCCGGGGGCACCGAATCGCCCAGTGTGACGCTGACCTGCGCCCCACGAATATGGCGCGGAGTCGAGCGGAGCAATCGGAGTCGGTTGATGGTGCCGAGTTCGACGCTGTCGATCCGGAATGGCACCACCACGAGCGGCACGGTGATCGGGTCGGCGGTGGTGGTGACTCGGCGGACGTCCTTGACGCCCGACTCCACCACCCGGTAGATGGCGAGGCCCACCACGAAGACGACCAGCGCGCCCAATGCGATCTTCAGCCAATAGGTTATCATTGGTTCACCCGAATTCAACTCACGTAAGTCTTGAACGCCGGAGAGTTATCTGTCGGCCCCGCTGAACGATACCGCATTGAGCAACCAGCCCATCGGCACCAGCGTGATCTCGGTACAGGGGTTCACGAAGCTGTACGACCGCACCCTGGCAGTGGAAGATCTCACCTTCCGGGTCGCGGCGGGAGAGGTACTGGGGCTGGTGGGTCCGAACGGGGCCGGAAAGACCACCACACTCCGGGCGCTTGCCGGGATCCTTCGCCCAACGTCCGGTCGGGTGGAAATCGGCGGGCACGACATCGCGGCCGCTCCGGTGGAAGCCAAGCAGCAGCTGGCCTTCATCCCCGATGAGCCGCACCTCTTCGAGTACCTCACTGTGACCGAGCATCTCGAATTCATTGCCCGGATGTATCAGGTGGCCGATGCTCCAGAACGCGTTCCCCAGTTGCTCGAGGAGCTCGAGCTCGGTGGCAAGGAACGGTCGTTTCCCGGTGAGCTGTCGCGGGGGATGCGCCAGAAGCTGGCGATAGCCTGTGGTTTGCTGCACGATCCGCGGGCGCTGATCCTCGACGAGCCGCTCACCGGGCTCGACCCCGTCGGCATTCGCCGGATGAAGCAGACCATCAGCCGCCGGGCGGCCGCCGGCGCCGCGGTCGTCTTGAGCTCGCACCTGCTTCATCTGGTGGAAGAGGTCTGCACCCGGGTGCTGGTGCTTCAGCACGGGCGCGCGGTGGCGGTGGGCACGATTGCGGAAATCATCGCCGACCGCCCCGAGCTGGCGGGCAAGAGCCTGGAAGAGGTGTTCATCCAGCTCGTTGGCGCGGAGCCGGATCACCAATGAACCATCCGCTGCTGTTCCTGGGAACGCGCACCATGCGGAATTCGGTGGCGCGCCGTCTGGGTCAGCTCAAGAACCCACGATACCTGATTGCCTTCGTCGTCGGCGCCGCCTATCTCTGGTTCGCGCTGTTCCGGGGGCACGCCGGACATCCGCGGCCCGCGGTAGATCCGGCCTGGCTGGAGCTCGGCGCGATGGTGCTCGGCACGCTGCTGGTAATCTGGACGTGGGTCGTTGCCACGGAGCGGCGAGCCCTGGTTTTCACGCCGGCCGAAGTACTCTACCTCTTCCCCGCTCCGCTTCCGCGGCGCACGCTGATTCACTACAAGCTCTGCCGCGCCCAACTGATGGTGCTGCTCAACACCATGATCTGGACCGCGCTGCTAAGCACGGAGCGGCTGGGAACGGGCACCTGGTTCCGCGCCGCTTCGCTGTGGGTGATCTTCTCCACCCTGCACCTGCACCGGCTGGGGGCATCGTTCGTCCGGACCAGTCTCCTGCAGCATGGCATGTCCGGAGTGCGCCGGCTCTCGGTGCCACTGGTGGTGGCCGCGGTTCTGCTGGTTGGGCTGTTCGCTCTCGGGATCGGCGCCGGGCAGCTCATCGTGGGCACAGCCAATCAGGGCCCGTCCGAAGTGCTCAACGCCCTGGTCCTGGCCTCCCATCAGCCGCTTCCCGCTGTCCTGTTGTGGCCCTTCCGAGTAATGGCGCGGGCGTTGGCGGCGACTACATCGGCTGCGTGGCTCTCGGCGATCGGCCCTGCGGTGGCGATCCTGATTGCGCATTACGTGTGGGTCATCCGATCGGACGCGGCGTTTGAAGAGGCGGC
>DASSTY010000446.1:0-2489 GCA_035707585.1 Gemmatimonadales bacterium | reverse complement strand
TGCGCGGAGCACCGTCGATGATCCGCTCGGTGCCGAGCACCACCACGACGCCCGCCTGAGCAGCGGCGTCCGCAACGGTGGACCAGGCATGTTCGAGGAACGCCGCATCGGGCGGGGGCACCTGTTTGCTGAGCAGGCGATAGCCGGGGATGTAGCACTCGGGAAAACAGATCACCGCGGCGCCGTCCCGGCCAGCCTGGGTTATGGCGTCCACGGCCAGGGTGACCGATTCATCGGGTGAGCCGGGAAAGCGAAGATTGGCGAGGGCGATTCGGGTTGTGGTCATCAGCGAGTGTTCACCAGAGTTGTGCTGCCCAGGTTGTAATCCAGAGTGCCCAATGAACGATAGCCGCGTACCAGAGGGCACCAAATATCGCCCCTCCGAGCGCCCACCGGCTGCCAACGCGCAGCAAGAGCGCGCTCCAGATCAACGGCGCGGCGACGAGAAGTCCATAGATCCCCATTACCAGGAGGAATGGGTGGCCCCGCGGGTCGTGCCGGCCGCTGAAGTCCAGCCCCAGCATCAGCACGCTCAGCACCGCGACGCCCAGGCCGATCGTCAAGCTCACTCGACCGAGTTCGGTGCCGAGCGGTGGGCCCCCGGGACTACTCAAGCTAATGTCCTCGCTCAAGGAGCAAATTCTCCAGAGCCGCCAGCCGCAGCTGGATCTCACTCAGACTCGCGGTGCGGAGCCGGAGGAAAATCCCGATGGTACTGAGTGTCGCCACCAGCAGGCTCAACACGCCGAGGGTGATCAGGAACGGTATCGCCGCGGCCCAGAAGGGCCCGCTTGAAACTACGCCAACTGCGTGCAGCCGGATAGCATGCGCCACCTGCCATAGATTCGGGCTTTGCTGCCGTCATGGTATCCTCACTCGGTTGGGGCTCCGTGAACCAGTTTCTCCAGCTGCCGCCTGGCATGGTGCAGCCGCGCAGATAGACCAGCGTCCGGCCGGCGAACCTTCCCATTAATTCGGCGAACGCAGCCTCATCGCCGGCCTGGCACCGGAGCACCAGCAGGTGCAGTCGCAGCGGCTCGCCCCGGTGCGGGCTGGGTTGGGTCATCACCGCTCCGGCGGAAGCTGAAAGTTCAATCGGGCCCGGAGCCGGCAGCTCGCAGATAGGCCCGCCGCACCGCCGGGTCGGGGCAGGCCAGAATCACCTCGAGCCCGGGCTGCTCCTGAATTGCCCGTTGCGACTCTGCCAGCGCAATCGGCGCCGCCAGCTCCACGGGATATCCGTAGATGCCGCAGCTGATGGCCGGAAAGGCGATACTCGAGAGGTTGTTGCTGCGCGCCAGGGCAAAGGCGCTTCGGTAGGCGCCGGCGAGCTGCTCGGGCTCGTCATTCCGCCCACCGGCCCAGCGCGGGCCTACCGCGTGGATCACGAATCGAGCGGGCAGGTTGAACCCCGGTGTGATTCGCGCTTCGCCGGTGGGGCAGCCGCCCAGCTGGTCGGTGGCCGCATGCAACCGGGGCCCGGCCGCGCGGTAGATGGCGCCGCACACGCCGCCGCCGGGCTGAAGCTGCTCGTTGGCGGCGTTGACGATGGCATCCACCCGGAGCGTGGTGATGTCGTCACCGGTGATTCCGGGGCCCGGCGAGCGGGCAGCCGGGTCACTCATTGGGGTGCCGCCGCCCAAAGGGCCAGAGTGCATACCGGCCGGTGCGGCAGACCTGCACCCACACCAATCCGTATGCCAGCGCCACAGCACCCAGCACCACGGTCAGCCAGCGGCTGTGCAGCGCGCCGAGTATCAGCGCGACGATGCCGGCGGCGATCCAGATGACCGCCAGGATACCGGCGATGATGCGAGACAACGTGCCAAGTGGGCGGGTCATCAGGTCCCTTTCAGGTTGATTGGCTTCCACCCATCGGAGAACGCGCCGATCAGCGCGCCGTTGCCGGCACCTTCCAGGGCGCCGATCGGGATGAACAGCGCAGGGTGATGTCCGGGCGAATCGGTCATGCTGCTCAACATGTACCCGATCAGGCCCACCCCGCTACCGACCAGCATCCCGACCAGCGCGCCGTGCCCGGCCCGGCTGCCCGATCGCAGCTCCATTGTTCTGATCTCGGCAAAATCAATATGCCTCGGCGGGTTGATGGTGCCAGCTCCGCAAGTACTCGCCGGATAAGCGCAAAAGCGGAGCGATTCGCCGATGCGGAACGGCGCCAGCACCTGGCCGGAAGTTCTGGTTCCGTCGGCGCTGGTAAAACGGATGATGGTGCCACTATCCGCCACGACCAGCCCGGAATCGGCTTGCTGGGCGCTGAGTGAACTGATTGGCCAGAGCAGGAGAGCGACGGACAGGATCGCGAAGCGGGTCGGCATGGAAACGCTCGATGCTGGGGGAGTGCACAACTTCCCGGGCTCCCGTTGCTCCGGCGTGACCTGTGCTCCGGCGTGACCTGGTCCGCTGGTGAGCCGCTGTACCGCGCGCTATCTTGGGTTAGTTTCCCCCGCCACACGAGAACAGGACGTTTC
>DASSTY010000445.1:0-2291 GCA_035707585.1 Gemmatimonadales bacterium | reverse complement strand
ACAACACCGGCCTGGCCGTCATCCTGGACGTGGTCTACAACCACCTCGGCGCGGAAGGCAATTACCTCGGCGACTTCGGTCCCTACTTCACCGATCGCTACCGCACCGCCTGGGGGGAGGCGTTCAACTACGACGGCCCGGGAAGTGACGAGGTCCGCCGCTACGTGGTGGACAACGCGCTGTACTGGATTACCGAATACCACATCGACGGGCTCCGGCTCGATGCGGTGCACCAGATCTACGACCGGAGTGCAACAAATTTGTTGCAGGAGATGGCGACCGCGGTGCACCAGCAGGCCGAGCGGCTGGATCGCCGCGCGCTGGTGATCGCGGAGAGCGACCTCAACGATCCCCGGCTGATCCGCCCGGTGGAGCAGGGTGGGTACGGGCTCGACGCCCAGTGGAGCGACGACTTTCATCATGCTGTGCACGCCGAGCTCACCGGCGAGCGCAACGGCTACTACGCCGATTTCCTTGGGCTGGAAGATGTCGCCACCGCGCTGGCCAGCCGATTCGTCTATACCGGCCAGCATTCGGGCTACCGCCGGCGGCGACACGGCGCTCCCGCCGCCACCATTCCGGCCGATCGCTTCGTGATCGCGATCCAGAATCACGATCAGATCGGCAACCGGGCCGCCGGAGAGCGGCTGTCGGTGCTGCTGTCGCTCAACCAGCAGAAACTCGCAGCCGCACTGCTGCTGCTCTCACCCTATGTGCCGCTGATGTTCATGGGCCAGGAATACGGCGAGACTCATCCGTTCCTCTACTTCATCAGCCATGAGGATCCGGAGCTGATCGAAGCGGTGCGGCGGGGGCGCCGTGAGGAGTTCGCCGCATTCGGGTGGACCGGCGAGGTTCCCGACCCGGCCGATCCGGAAACCTTCGAGCGGTCGCTGCCCGACCGGCTGATCGCCACTGCCCAGGGCCATGCCGGGCTGCTGGCGCTCTACACCGATCTGCTGGCGCTCCGCCGCAGCGAGCCGGCGCTGCGTCCCGGCGATGCCGCGGTGTCGGTCATGTTCGATGCCTCCGCCGGATGGATCTCCCTCCGGCTCACCCCGGAGGACGCGGCCGAACTGCTGGTGCTTTTCAATTTTGACCGCCAGCATGCCGAAGCGCGGGTGCCGCTCTCCGAGCCGGGCACCTGGCACCTGGTGCTCGCCACCGACGACCGGCGCTACGAAGGGCAGGGGATGTTCGGCTACGACGGCGCCGTGGTGACGATGGCGGGAGCCGGCGCCGCGCTCTTTCGCGGATGACCGCGCGTCCGATTCGCGCCACCTACCGGCTGCAGTTCCACCGCGACTTCCCGCTCGCCCGCGCCACCGCGCTGGTTCGCTATCTCGATCGGCTGGGCGTGAGTCATATCCACAGCTCGCCGCTCCTCCGCGCCCGCCCCGGCAGCACCCATGGCTACGATGTCGTCGACCCCACGCGCCTCAACCCGGAAATCGGCACCGACGACGATCTCCACGATCTGATTCGCGCACTTCACCGACGGCGAATGGGACTGCTGCTCGACATCGTGCCCAACCACATGGCCGCCGCTCCCGAGAACGCCGCGTGGGAAGACGTCCTGCGGCACGGCGCCGCGTCGCCCTTCGCGCGGTGGTTCGATATCGACTGGCGCAGCGACGAGCCGGCCCGCTGGAGCCGGATCGTGCTGCCGGTGCTGGGAGAGCGCCGCGCCCGCCTGCTGGAGCGGGACGAGATCTCGCTTCGCTACGATGCAGCCCGCGGCGAATGGCGCGTGGTCTACGGAGATCATTCGTATCCAGTGGACCCGGCGACGCTGGGGCTGGTCTACGGCTGGCTGCGCGAGGTCGCGCTGGAGCAGGGCATCGCACCGGATGTGATCCGCCGGCTCGAACGAGCCGCTTCCGAACTGCGCCGAGTGCCGCGGCAGACCGATGCCTCGCCGGCGGCACTCGCCGTTCGGCGCGACACCGGAGAGCGCGTCGCTCGTGAGATCGCACCGCTCTGGCGTGGCAGCGGCCCGCTGACCGGTCTCTTTCGCGACGCGGTGGCGCGGTTTCACCGGGGTGATGCGGGGCGAATCCGAATCCGCCGCCTGCTCGATGCCCAGCCCTATCGCATGGTTCACTGGCGGCGCGCCGCCCGCGAGCTCAACTACCGCCGCTTCTTCGACGTCAACGATCTGGTGGCACTCCGCATGGAAGATCCGGAAGTCTTCCAGCGGATTCATGCGCTGGTGCTGAACTGGACCTGGCTCGGCTGGCTGGACGGCTTTCGAATCGATCATCTCGACGGGCTGCTCGACCCGGCGGCCT
>DASSTY010000444.1:0-5115 GCA_035707585.1 Gemmatimonadales bacterium | reverse complement strand
CGTCGTGCGATACCGAAAACCACACCAGCGATGGCATGCCCGGCACCGGCGTTGGTCCCGGATCGCCTGGTTCGAGCGGGTGCCAGCAATAGAGCGTGCCAGCCGCCGCCAGGCCGCACATCCTGCCTTGTTCGCCCCCTTGAAGCCTGGTAAATCCGATTCCGCCGGCAGCCTGCACCGGGCGCCCTGGTCCGCTCGAAGTGTCCTGTCCCCAGCTCTGCTCCAACGGCCAGCACCAGGCCCGCTGCTGGTCATCCAAGCCGCAGCCGGCCGGGCCGCTGTATGCCCCGGGATCGGCGACGGCTATCGACACGGCATGAAAGCCTGACTCACCGGTGGCGGTGAGAGTCTGCGCTTCCTTGCCGGCGGCCTGGATCGTCAATTGCTGCGATCCCTCCGGCGCTCCCAGCGTCCATACGGTCCGGACGATCCCATCACTGTCGCTGGTATCGGCCGATGGCTCCGCCAGTCCGCCGTCGCTGGCTCCGAAGGTTACGATGGTGCCGCTTTGTGGCGCGCCATCGGGGCTCTGCACGCGGAGAGTGACAGTGTCGGGGAGGGTGGTCCCGGCCCTGGCGGTCTGACCGTCGCCGGCGAGGATGACCAGACCACCCGCCGCCGGCTGGGTCGGCTCGCTGCCGCACGCGGCAACGCCAACCGCGAAGACCATGATCGCACTGGGGTACAGCCGAGTCATGAACTCCTCCTTCGGGAGGTGTCGGGAAAGTGACGATGGATCCGGCTACATCTCGGCGGAAACCTGAGCGTGTCTCGCATGATTACGGCGCTGCCACCGCATGAATGGTCCAATGCCCATCGATGCCCGGCGAACCGGAATAGGTCCAGCAGTACGCGATCCGCTCAGCCGTGAGTCCGCAAGGGTAGTAGGTTCCGCTGAACGAGGCGAAAGAGAGAGCGGCATCCGAAGGCTCAGCTGATGCGAGAACCTGCAGTGGATTGGATCCCAGGTCGCCATTCGGCTGAAGCCCCCACCACCACGGTCGGCTATTCGAGAGTAGTGTGGTTGTCTCGAATGCCATTGAGTATTGCGCGCCGTTGACCCCGGGCAAGAGCCGGACGCTTGAACCGTCGCCGGCCGGCTCGCCATTGCTGTCACCCCAGCAGTAACTGTTCCCATCCGCTGCAGTGGCACAGCCGCCGAAGCCACTGTTGGCAATCCGGCTGAATTTGAGCGGGCTGTCCAGAGGCTGCGGCGTCCCATAGTAGGCCTCGGTCGCAGCAGTGCCCAGGCCGAGCGAATTAGTCCGGTTCCTGCCCCAGCAGTAGCCGGCGCCGGCGCTATCGATGCCGCAGAGCACGTCATCACCGGCGGTGAGCTCGGCAAAATGGAAGCCCGGTGCGGCCTCAATCGCCGAACTCGATATGGTCATTCCGGCGCTCAAGGGTACGTCGCCCCAGCACCACGCCGAGCCGTCAGCAGCAAGCCCGCACGAAGTCCATCCGGGGCCACGTTTCAGGCTCATCGTCAGGGAATGGAGGGCCGGCGCTCCTGCGACGACGGCCGGTGTGCTCCCCTGCCAGAGATCCCAGCAGTAGGGGGCGCCGCCCTGGTCCACGGCGCATGCCGCATCGCCGCCGACGGCGATTTCGCTGTAAGGGCCGCCTGCGACGGCTCGAGGAGTACTGTCCACCTGCCAGCAGTAGGCGGTGCCGCTGGCAACCGCGCATGCGAACGGAGTGGTTCCGCTGCTGATCTGATCGGCATCGAACGCGGTTGCTGTGGCCGCAACGCTCGCGGAGTCATAACCCGGTGCAGTGATCTGCAACGACTGAGCCCCCGGGCCGAGATCCAGCGTCCAGGAAGTCGTGGCGCGCCCGTTGACGTCAGTGGTATCCACCGCAGGAGCGGCGACACCTTGGCCTGAAGCGGTAAAGCCAACAGGTACGCCTTGCGCTGGCGCACCCGAAGCATCGGTGATCGTTACCACGATGCTATCGGCGAGAGGATAGCTCGCGGTACCCGTTTGGCCATCCCCTGCTGCCACCAGAATGCCGGCAGCTGCCGGCTGCGTCGGCTCGCTGCCGCACGCGGCAAGAGCGAGCGCGGTGCACATGCCGGCAACGGCGCGGTAGAGTGTGCGATTCATGGGAGCCGCCTCCCTGATCACGAGTGGTGCCTGCGAGGGAACAAACTGAGTATGCGTCGCGGTACCAGACCCCGCAAGAGGAATTGTCGGCGGAATCCGCAACGGGAAACGGAAGTCAGTCCCCCTCAGTCCTCCGACTGCCCGAAGATCGCCAGGTTGGAGCTGTGGCCCGGATTCACCCTGGCCTTGGGATTGATGTAGTGCACCGCATTGTTGACGGCGATGCACGCCTCCGATGCACCCACCGCGATCAGCTTGAGCTTGCCGGGATAGCTGGTGACATCGCCCGCCGCCCAGATGCCGGGCACGTTGGTCCGCATCAGTTGATCGACCTTGATGTCGCTCTTCTCGGTGTCGAGTCCCCACGCCTTGATCGGCCCCAGATCGGAATGAAAACCGAGCAGCGGAATCACCGCGTCGACTTCGAGGGCATCTTCCTCCTTGGTCTTGGCGTGGCGCAGGGTGACGGCTTCGATCCGATCGCCACCGTGGATCGCCGACACCTCGGTGAAGGTGCGGATCCGGCAGCCGCCGCTCGATTCGAGCTGCATCACCTCGCTCACCGTTGCCGCGTGGGCCCGGAACTGATCGCGCCGGTGGACCAGAGTGATTTCGCGGGCGATCCCCTGCAGATGCAGCGTCCAGTCGAATGCGGAGTCGCCGCCGCCCACCAGCAGCACCCGCTGACCGCGGAACTGCGCGGGATCGAGCACCCGGTCATACAACCCGCGCCCCTCCCACTGGTCGACACCTTCGAGCGGCAGCTTCCTCGGTTCGAAGGCACCGACGCCGGCCGCGATCAGAATGGTGCGGCTGGGATATTCGGCGTCGTCGGTTTCGAGGATGAAATGCCCGCCGGCTTCGTCGTCCACCTTGCGGAGCCCGGTCACCGCCGAGCCGAGATGGGTCGATGCGCCAAACTGAAGACCCTGTTCCGCCATGTCGCGGACCAGATCCTTGGCCAGCACCTTGGGAAAGCCGGCCACGTCGAAGATGTATTTCTCGGGGTACAGCGCGAGGAGCTGGCCGCCCAGCTCGGGGAGCGAATCGATGATCCGGCAGGAAGCCCCCCGCATCCCGGCGTAGAACGCGGCAAAGAGCCCGGTGGGTCCCCCGCCGATGATCGAGATGTCCTTCAGCTCCTCTGCCACACGGATTCCTTTCGTTTCATTGAGTTGCTCCGGCCGGGCCTTCCGGTCAGCGCCGAATATAGCGGGCTTCCCAACCCGCCGGGGGGCGGCGAGATTCGGCGTCATGCGGATCTACACCCGAACCGGCGACCGCGGCGAGACCGGCCTCTTTGGCGGCGGCCGCGTCCCCAAGGACCATATCCGCGTCGCGGCGTACGGCGACGTGGACGAACTCAATTCTGCCATCGGAGTGGCCCGGGCCGCCGGTCCGCCGGTGGTGGAAGAGCTGCTGGAAGGAATCCAGCGCGATCTCTTCGTGATCGGCGGCCACCTGGCCACGCCGGACCCCGAGCGGGTAGCCAAGGCGATGGCCCGGGCCCATCTGGCCGAAGGACGAGTGGCCGAGCTCGAGACGGCAATCGACGACGCCGAGAAGGAGTTGCCGCCCCTCACCCGGTTCATTCTGCCGGGCGGCACTCCCAAGGCGGCGGCATTCCACCTGGCGCGCACCATCTGCCGCCGCGCCGAGCGCCATGTCGTTACGCTCTCCCATGAGGCGGAGGTGCCCGGGGAGTTTCTGATCTACCTCAACCGCCTCTCCGACCTGCTGTTTGCCCTGGCGCGCCTGGCCAATCACCGCGAAGGCCGCGAAGACGTCGTCTGGTGAACACCGATCCGCTGCTGGTCCGCCACGCCGCCGGCGAGTACCCGGTGCATGTGGTGCCGGGCCTCCTCGCCACCGCCGGCGACCTCGTCAACCGCTACCTCCCCGACCGCCGGCTGGCGGTGATTGCCGATGCCACGGTGGCGTCGCTCTATCAGACGCCGTTTGAAAAGCGGGTCGACCTGATCCTCACCTTCCCCCCAGGCGAGGCGTCCAAGACCCGCGACGAATGGGCTCGGCTCACCGACCAGCTGCTCACCGCCGGATTCGGCCGCGACAGCGGGATCGTAGCGCTGGGCGGCGGCGTGACCGGCGATCTGGCGGGGTTCGTTGCCGCCACCTACCTGCGCGGGGTTCCGTTCGTGCAGGTGCCCACCACCCTGCTGGCAATGGTCGATGCCTCGGTGGGCGGTAAGACCGGGGTGGACACCGGCGCCGGGAAGAATCTGGTGGGAGCGTTCCACCAGCCGGCGGCGGTACTGGCCGATCCCCGGGTGCTCACCACCCTGAGCGAGAGCGACTTCCGCGCCGGGCTGGCAGAGGCCGTCAAGCACGCCCTGATGACCGACGCGCTGCACTTCGCCTGGCTGGAAACCAATGCCGCATCGCTGGCCGGACGCGAGCCCGACGCAGTCACCGCGCTGGTTCGCCGGAGCGTGGCGATCAAGGCGGCAGTCGTGGCGGAGGATGAGCGCGAACTGGGCCGGCGCGCGACCCTGAACGCCGGCCACACGGTGGGGCACGCCCTGGAGCAGGCATCGGGGTATCGGCTGAGCCACGGCGATGCCGTCGCCCTGGGGCTCATTGCGGAGGCTCGGCTCGCGGCCGAAATGGGGGTGGCGGAGCCGGCCCTGGCCGATCGGGTCACTGCCCTGCTCGGCGCCCTGGGGCTTCCCACCCGCCTGCCCCAGGCGCTCCCCGCCGACCTGCTGTCGCAGGCACTCAGGCGGGACAAGAAGAACCGTGGATCCCAGGTCCGCTGCGCCCTG
The DNA here is from genome assembly GCA_035707585.1 of Gemmatimonadales bacterium. Lineage (GTDB taxonomy): Bacteria > Gemmatimonadota > Gemmatimonadetes > Gemmatimonadales > GWC2-71-9 > DASSTY01. The sequence continues at coordinate 224 of DASSTY010000444.1, read as the reverse complement.
GCGGCGGCGGCTGGCCAGCCGGCTCGGGACGGCGCGGGGTGGACGACGGGCGTAGAAATGGACCGGATTCTGGCGGCGATCGGCGGGCTCGCGTCATAGGGCGTAGTGGACAAAACCGGGAACCGCAACCGACCGAACGATTTGTGATGTGGAAACTGTTTTACTCTTGACCATCCCCAATTTTTTTCCAATATTGGTGCCTCTCTCCGGCCCGTTCCGGCCCG
>DASSTY010000443.1:0-2822 GCA_035707585.1 Gemmatimonadales bacterium | reverse complement strand
CGGCCCGACCACTCAGACGACCCGGAGGGAAGGGAACCCCGAATGCATCCTGAGCTTGTGAAACTGCTTGACCTGCAGTCGAAGGACGTCACACTCGCGGAAATCGATGTGGCACTGGCCGAAGTGGCCGCCGAGGTAAATCAGCTGGACGAAGCCACCGCAGCGGCGCGGGCGGCCATTGAAGCCGCTCGGCGGGCCGAAGCCGAAGGCGATCGCCGGCACGGCGAATCGTCGGCCAAACTGGACACTTTCCGCGCCCAGCAGGATCGCCGCCGCCAGCAGCTCGATCAGGTCACCCGCCCGCGCGACGCCGCGGCGGTGATGGCAGAGATCGAACTGGCCCGTTCGGTCATCGCCAACGAAGAGGCGCAGCTGCTCAAGCTGGCCAACGAGCGCAACCGCCTCGCCGACGCGGTGAAAGAAGCCGAAAGCCGGCTCTCGGAACTGGAGGCCGAGCAGGTCGAGCAGCGAGAGGCGCTGGCGGAGAAGGAGCGCGGACTCCAGGCCGATCGGGAACGCGCGCAGGAAGCCCGCGAAGCAAGCGCCGCCCAGGTCGAAAAGGCCGCACGCCATCGCTACAACCGGCTGCGGCAATCCCGCAGCGGGCCGGTGGTGGTCCAGCTCTCTGCCGGCGCCTGTGGGGCCTGCTTCACCAGCGTGCCGCTGAGCCGCCGCACCCAGATTCAGCAGGGGCTGGTGCTCGATGGCTGTGAAAGCTGCGGCGTGATTCTCTACGTGCCCGAGAACGGCACGTGAGCCGGCGCGGTCGGATATCACCATGCTGAGAGCTGAAGCGCCGCCGTTGCGTTGGGTGATTGCACCGGAGCCGCCGCCCGAGCAGGTGCGGGCGCTGGCCGATGCACTGGCGATCCCGCCGGCACTGGCAGCCCTGCTGGTGCAGCGCGGTCATGCCGACGCCGCTACCAGCCGGCGATTCCTCCGGCCGGCGCTGGCAGATCTGGGCGATCCGGCCCAGCTGGCCGGGCTGACTGATGCGGTTGCGATCATCACCGCCGCGGTGCGGGCCGGCCAACTGATCATGGTGCACGGCGATTACGATGTGGACGGCCAGTGCGCGGCGGCGGTGCTGACCCGCACGCTCACGGCGGCCGGCGCGCGGGTGCTGCCGTTCATTCCTCACCGGGTTCGCGACGGTTACGACTTCGGTCCGAGCGGCCTGGCGGCGGCAATCGAAGCTGGTGTGTCGCTGATCGTGACCTGTGACTGCGGCATCACGGCGGTTGAAACGGTGCGGCGGGCGCAGGATGCCGGCATCGACGTGGTGATCACCGATCATCACCTCCCCGGCGACGAACTGCCGCCCGCGCGCGCGGTGGTCGATCCCCAGCAGCCAGATGACACATCGGACTATCAGTATCTCTCCGGCACCGGTGTCGCATTCAAACTGGTACAGGCGCTGGCGCCCGAGCTGGGACTTCCCGAAAATTTTCCGCTCCATCTGCTCGACCTCGTTGCGCTCGCCACCGTGGCCGATGTGGTGCCGCTGGTGGGAGAGAATCGCATTCTGGTGCGGCATGGGCTGCGCCTGCTGAGAGACAGCCGCTGGCCCGGGGTGCAGGCGCTGATCGCTGCCAGCCGCCTGAGCGGCAAGGAGCTTCGCGCGGGGCAGGTGGGATTCGTGCTGGCGCCGCGCCTCAACGCCGCCGGAAGGATCGGTGACGCCAACGATGGCCTCCGTCTGCTGCTTTCCGACGATCCGCTGGAAGCGGCCCATCTGGCCGAGCAGCTCGAAGAGCTGAACGTGCAGCGGCAAACGCTCGATCAGCGGATGCTCGACGAAGCGCTGCTCCAGGTGGAAGACTTCGCCGATCCGGCCAGTCATCCGGGTCTGGTGCTGGCAGGCGAGGGATGGCACCCCGGCGTGGTCGGCATCGTGGCGTCGCGGGTGGTGGAGCGCTTTGGCCGGCCAACATTTCTCATTGCGTTCGACGGCGAATTGGGCAAAGGTTCCGGCCGGAGCATCTCGCGGTTCGATCTTCACGGCGCACTGACCGCATGTGGCGAGCTGCTGGAGCGGTTTGGCGGGCATCAGATGGCGGCTGGCGTTACCATTCGGCGTCCCCAGCTCGATGCCTTCCGAGCCCGCTTCGTCGAAGCGGTGCGGAGCGCGCTCACCGCCGACCAGCTCGGCCCGGAACAGCGGGTCGACCTGATCATCCGGCTGGGCGATGCCACCGCTCAACTGGAGCGCCTCTGCCGGGCGCTGGAGCCGTGCGGGATGGGCAACCCCGCGCCGGTGTTCGGCGTGCGCAATGCTCGCTTTCTTCATCCCACCGAAGTGGGACGCGGGCACCTCAAGGGATGGCTGGCGCAGGATGGACTGCAGGTCCCGGCGATCGGTTTCGGCTGGCACGCACGGGTGCCGTGGCTCACCGAGGACACACCGGTGGATGCGGCGTTTCGTCTGGAATGCAACGAGTATCAGGGACGCACCACGCTGCAGGCACGGCTGGTGGCGCTCACCCCGCACCAGCCCGACCTCGCCGAGTCGTGAGAATCGTCGCCGGCCGGTTTGGCGGGCGCCGGCTGGTGGTGCCGCGCGATGCGCGGGTTCGTCCCACCGCCGACCGGGTGCGCGAAGCGTGGATGAGCATTCTGGAGCCGGCGCTGCGGGGTGCGCGGGTGCTCGATCTCTTTGCGGGGAGCGGCGCCCTCGGGCTGGAGGCGCTCTCTCGCGGCGCGGCGTCGGTAGATTTCGTGGAACTCAACGGCCCCTCGCTCAAGGCGCTGGGCGAAAACATCACGGCGCTCGACGCCGGCGATCTGGTGACGGTTCATCGGGGCGATGCCCTGCGGTTCGT
>DASSTY010000442.1:0-3643 GCA_035707585.1 Gemmatimonadales bacterium | reverse complement strand
TCGCCAAGGTCGCCGTGGTGCTGATGCTGGCGCGGTATCTCTCGAGTCTCAAGGAACCGCCGCGCTCGTTTCGCGATCTGGTGGTGCCGGGGCTGATCGTGGGCGTGCCATTCTTGCTGGTACTCAAGCAGCCCGACCTGGGCAGCGCCATCGTCTTCGTCGGGATCTTCTTCGTCATGCTCTTCTGGGCCGGGGTGCGACCTCGGCTGCTCTTCCTCCTGGCATCGCCGGGATTCAGTCTCCTGCTGGCGTTCAATACCTGGACGTGGGGCGCCTGGATGATTGTCTTCTGCGCGCTGCTGCTCGCCTGGCGCCCCTATCTGACCGATTGGCTGCTGGCGCTCTCGGTTACGATCGTCATGGGGGTGGTGGCGCTGCCGCTCTGGAACCATCTCCAGCCATATCAGCAGAACCGGCTCCTCACGTTCCTCAATCCCGAGGTGGATCCCCGTGGCGCCGCCTATCACGCGATTCAGTCCCGGGTGGCGATCGGGTCGGGCGGGTGGTTCGGCACCGGGTACACCGAAGGGCCGCAAAAGCGCCTGGCGTTCCTCCCGGAACAGCACACCGACTTCGTCTTTTCAGTGGTGGGCGAGGAGCTGGGGTTCGTAGGCGTGAGCGTGGCGCTGGGACTCTTTCTGATGCTGCTCTTTTCGCTCCTCCGCATCGCCCGGCGCGCTACCGATCCGTTCAGCAGTCTGGTTGTCGCCGGAATCCTGGGGCTCTGGTTTACCCACGTCTTCGAGAACGTGGGGATGACCGTAAACCTGATGCCGATCACCGGTATTCCGCTGCCGTTCTTCTCCTACGGCGGCTCGTTTTTCATGATCTGCCTGCTCTGCGTGGGGCTGGTGGCGCGAGTGGCGTACGACTCCAAGGTCTCCGGATACTCCGAAATCTGACCTCTCCAACCTGTTGTCAATTATAGAGTTACAATCTGGGGTCTGGCGCGGAGGATCGGTATCCGCGAAATTGCGGGTTGCCTGGCTCAGGCCGGCTACCCACTCAGCGAGGATTCTCCAGCCCTATGGCCGCCGTTATGGCATGGTTCAAGAAGGAGCGGAAGCCGCGCACCTCTCAGCGCGAACGGCTGGAAATTCCAGCCGATGCCTGGGAAAAGTGCGACGGCTGCGGGCATGTCGATATTCGGGAGAAGTTCGAGAAGGCGCTCAATGTCTGCCCTGAATGCGGCCGGCATCGCCGGTTCACGGCAGAAGAGTACATCGAACTCCTCACCGACAACGGCACCTGGCGTGAGCTGTGGGGATCGCTCCGTTCGGTCGACCCGCTCAATTTCGAGAGCTATCCCGAGCGCCTCAACAAGGCGATCGCCAAGGCCGGCCCGGCCGACGCCATCTACACCGGCGCGGCCCGGATCGACGGGCTCCCGTTCAATCTTGGCGTGATGAATTTCGCGTTCATGGGCGGCTCGATGGGGTCGGTCGTGGGTGAAAAGATCGCGCGGCTGGCTCGGCGTTCGCACGAAAAGAAGGTGCCGCTGGTGCTGGTCTGTACCTCGGGCGGCGCGCGAATGCAGGAGGGCGTCCTCTCCCTCATGCAGCTCGCCAAGACCTCGGCGATGATCGGTCTCCTCAATCGCGCCGGCATTCCCTACATCTCGATTCTCACCGACCCGACCACCGGCGGTGTCTCGGCGTCGTTCGCCATGCAGGGCGATGTCATCCTGGCGGAACCGGGCGCGGTCATCGGCTTCGCCGGCCAGCGAGTCATCAAGCAGACCATCGGCCAGGATCTCCCCGAGGGGTTCCAGACCGCCGAGTTCCTGCTGGAGCACGGCCAGATCGACGATGTCGTCCCTCGGGCCTCGCTCAAGGAAACGACCGCCCGCCTCCTGCGCCACATGCAGGGCGAGCGGCCGTCCTACGCGGAGATGGCGGGGTGATGGGACAGGCGGACAGACGGACTGACGGACTGAAAGACGGTTAACGGCTGGCCCGCCGCACCTCAGCTCGCTTTCAACAAACCGTCCGTCTGTCCGCCCGTCCGCCTGTCCGCCCAACTTCCCGTCTTCCCGTCTTCCAATGACCCCCGAGTACGCCGCCGCGCTCGAGTTTCTCTTTCCCCGAACCACGACCATCAAGTTCGGCCTTGCCACCACGCGGGCGCTGCTCGCGTCGGTGGGGAACCCGCACAAGGTGATTCCGTCGATTCACATCGGCGGCACCAACGGGAAGGGAAGCACCGCGACCCTGGTGGCCGCGGCGCTGCGCGAAGCCGGATGGCGAGTCGGGCTCTACACCTCGCCCCACCTTACCAGCTTCCGCGAGCGGATCGTAGTTGACGGCGCCCCCATCTCCGAAGCTGCGGTGGCGATGTGGACCGAGCGGCTCCGTCCGCTCATCGAACAGCGGGGTGCCACGTTCTTTGAGGTGACCACCGCGATTGCCTTTGCCGACTTTGCCGCGCGCGGTGTTGAGATCGCGGTAGTCGAAGTCGGGCTCGGCGGACGGCTCGACAGCACCAACGTGATCAAGCCGCTGGTGAGCGGCGTGACCCACATCGCGCTGGACCACATGAAATATCTGGGCGATTCGCTCGAGGAGATCGCCCGCGAAAAGGCCGGGATCGCCAAACCGGGCGTACCGTTCGTGATCGGCGAAACCAACCCGGCACTGGTGGCGGTGCTGCGCGGAGCAGCCTTCAAGGCGGCCCGGCCGGCCGACGTCCGGGTGCTTCCACCCGATTACCTCTGGCCGGGGCCGCTGTCGCTGATCGGCGCGCATCAACGGCGCAATGCCGCGGTGGCGTACGGCATTCTGATGGCGCTGCCGGCGCCGTACCGCCCGCCCCTCGACGCAGTGGAGCGGGGCTTCGGCTCGGCGCGAGTACCCGGGCGGCTCGATCGCCGCGGCAAGTGGCTCTTCGATGTGGCGCACAATCCCGACGGGATGCGATCGCTGGTGGCGGCTCTGCACGATGCCGATCTGCCGAGGCCGCTCCATGCCCTGGTCTGCATCCTGGGAGACAAGGAATGGCCCGAGATGCTGGTCGAGCTGGATCAGGTGATCGACCGCGGTGTGCTGACCATCGCGCCGAGCACCATGGGGCGCCGATGGGACCTGGCCTGGCTCCGCCGGTGGCTGGCCGACCCCGACCGGCCTCCGGCCCGCGCCACCTGGACGCTGATTCCCGATTTCGCCGCCGCGCTGCATGAGGTCCAGGCCGGCGCGGCCACCGTCCTGGTGACCGGCTCCTTTCACACCGTGGGCGATGTAATGCTCGCGCTGGGGCTGGCTTCCGTAGTAGACTGAGGCACCTGCCCCCTCTATCTTCCGCCCATGCAAACCCAGGCCCTGCCGGGCTTTCGCGATTTCTATCCCGACGAATTCGCCCTCCGCGCCCAGATTTTTGCGGCCTGGCGTACCGTCGCCGGGCGCTACGGCTTCGAGGAGTACGACGGGCCGCCGCTGGAACCGCTCGAGCTGTACACCGCCAAGAGCGGCGAAGAGATCGTGGGCCAACTCTACAACTTCGTAGACAAGGGCGAGCGGGCGGTGGCACTCCGTCCGGAAATGACGCCCACGCTGGCTCGCATGGTGGCGAGCCGCGCCAACGGACTCAAGAAGCCGATCCGCTGGTTTTCGATTCCGCAGCTCTTCCGCTACGAGCGGCAGCAGCGCGG
>DASSTY010000441.1:0-10157 GCA_035707585.1 Gemmatimonadales bacterium | reverse complement strand
ATCTCGACGCCGGCGCACGTGCGCGCAGTTGCGCGCTCCGGTGCCGCCGGCGCGATCAGCGGATCGGCGGTGGTGCGGATCATGGAGGCGGGCGGCGATCCTGGCTCGTTTGTGCGGGAGATGAAACGAGCTGCCGCACCGGATTCACCACCATAACCCGCACCAATCCCACCGGGTGCTGGGCTTTCCCAAGCCAGGCGCTCTGCGCGGCAAGCCAGTCGGGATTCGGTTCGGCGCCACTGGCCCGCCGGCTCAGCGCTTCGTCGCCGATGTCTGCCAGATGCGCCAGCACCGCTGACACGCTGTCCACATCCTCCAATCCCGGGCTGCTGCTGGCGAACGGCTTCACCCCAGCGGCGAGCGTTCGCCATTCGGCAAAGATGTGATGGAGCTCCGCCGCGGCAGAATCGGCGCTGGCGCCACCCGCCAGCACGGAGGCGATCAGATCTGATACCTCGCGCGCTCCAGCCGGGTCGGGCCGAGCCAGGTCGCCCAGCGCCACCAGCGGGGTCTGCTGGGTGGCCGGCTGCACCCGGGCGCGCTGGCCCAGACTCACCGGCGCAATCCACTGGAGCAGCGATTCCAGCGGCTCGATATCGGCTGTGCCTGCCAGCCGCCGCAGCATCCGGGGCGCGCCATCGATGTTGTGCAGGCCCAGTCCCTCGAGCTCCACGTTGACGAACGCCAGCCGCCGATACATGTCGGGCACGTCGCGCACCTCGCGCGGTGACCAGAACCGTTCCGCTACCGCCGCCGTGCGGGGCCAGATCCGGCTGTCGATGTTCTCCGGCGTCAGCAACTCGCCCCACATGCACACCTCTCCGCCCAGGATGTGCCGGGCCTGGTCTGGTGTCAGGAGTGTGTCGGACGGCAGCGGATCGGCCAGGTAGTGATCGGCCGCGGAGCGCATGGCGTCGAGGTAATAGGGAGCGGAAAGGATCCCGTTATATCCCTGCCGCGCGCTCTGCACCAGCGCATCGGTGCCGCGCCACGATTGAACAACAACGGTTTTGGGGAGCGCCGGGTTGAGAATTTCGTCCCACCCGACCACTCGCTTGCCGTGGCGCTGCAAAATGGCGTTGAGCCGCCGATTGAAATAGGCCTGCAGAGCATCGTTGTCGGCCAGGTGATGAACCCGCATGAACTGCTGAATGCGCGGGTTGTTCTTCCACTGGCTGCCTTCCACTTCGTCGCCGCCGATGTGCCAGTAGGGATCGGGAAAGAGCGCCGCCATCTCAGTGATGAATCGCTCGATGAACCGGTAGGTGGCGTCGCGGGTCGGATCGAAGGTCGGCACGAACACGCCAAAGTGTCGCTCGATCTGATATGGCCCCGGTCCGCTGGAGTACTGCGGGTATCCCACGAACCAGCTGGTGGAGTGGCCCGGCATGTCGAACTCGGGAACGACCCGGATGCCGCGGTCGCGGGCGTAGGCGACGATGTGGCGGATCTGGTCCTGGGTATAGAAGTGTCCGTCGGAACCCATCCCCTGCAGCTTCGGAAAGCGCCGGCTCTCGACCCGGAAGCCCTGATCGTCGGAGAGGTGCCAGTGGAGAACATTGAGCTTCACCGCCGCCATCGCATCGAGGTTGCGCTCGATCACCTCGACCGGCTCCCAATGGCGTGACACATCAATCAGGAGTCCGCGCCAGGGGAACCGCGGCTGGTCGCGAATCTCCACCGTCGGGAGCCATGCGCCGGCCGAGTCGCGCTCGAGGAGCTGCAGAAAGGTTTCCAGCCCGCGAATGGCTCCCACGACGGTCGGCGCATAGAGCCGAGCCGCGCTGTCGGAAACGGTGAGAGTGTAGGACTCATCTTCGGTTTCGGTCTGGACCGTCTGCCCCGGGCCGTCAACCACGATGGTAAAGGGGGCGAATGTGGAGTCGCGGGCGATGGCATGCCGGTACGCGGTGCCGGTTCGACTCTCCAGCCGTTTGAGTGCGCGTTCCACCGCGCGATCGAGCCGGCCGTCATGGAACTTCGGAGTGGTAACCGCAAAGGCGCCGGTGATCGGCATTCGACTCGTCCCCACCGTCACCTGCGCCGGCATGGGGAGGAGGTGGAGCGCCGCGCCGCTATCGGGCGCCGCCATGAGCGCCACTACTGCCAGGATGTGAGGAAGCATGAACGGAGTATAAATCTATTTTGCGATCACCTCCATTTCCCGCACCAGTCGCTCCGAGTGGGCCAGCAGCATCTGGAGCTGGTACACTCCGGCGTGAGGCGGGGTCCAGGTGAAATCGTATGTCTCACCGACACTCAGCGTGACGATGGCCGGGCGAGGCTGGCGCTGGACCGGGATCAGGTCGGCCCCGTCCTTGGCTACCGGAGTCCAGGTCGCGAGGGTTGAATCGGCGCCTCTGATCCGGAAGTCCACCATTCCGGCGGTCGCGAGCGCAAAGAACCGGAACCGCTGCGGCACACCGACCGACACGGTGAGCGGCGGTGGGTGCTTGAATCCGTTGAGCAGCGCCCGATCGAGACTCTCGTCATCCTCATAAAGGGTGAAATACATCACGTGATCGGTGGCCGGGTCCCAGGTTTCGGCGGAATCGAGCACGATCAGCGGGCCGGTAAGTCCGCCGAACAATTGCTTGAGATCGTCCAGATGGGTGTGATACATGAATGAGCCGGCCCGCGCCGGCAGAATGTACGCCGTGAATGAATCTCCCGGCATGATCATTGGCGCGCGGCGCCGAACCGAGCCGCTCAGCCCCGCCACACCATCGTAGTAGCTGGTCAGTTCGATGCCGTGCCAGTGGACCGAAGTCGGTTCACTGAGATGGTTCACCACCGTGATGAGCGAAGGACGTCCGCGGGTCAGCACCAGAGGCATCCCCGGTGTGTCCACCGAATCGCGGGCCGGCTCGGCGCCATGCTGCACTACATAGCCCATCCCGACAAAGCTGTCGTTGAAAAAGCGCGGTTTCTCCTGGACCAGCAGCCGAACATGTTCGGTATCGGTGCGCTGCGCTTCGGCGTCGTGGTAGGACGGGCGTGAATGGATGTGAAGCCCCACCACCATCCCGACCATTCCCATCGTGCCCGCAGGCGGCACCGTGTCGGCGAGCGACCGGGAAAGATGGTCGACCCAGGTAATGTGAAAGGCGATGTGACAGTGGAAGATCCAGTCGCCGGGACGGTTGGGGCTCCAGCCTACCCGCATGGTGGTGCCGGGAAGGAGCCGCTCGGTAACGGCCAGCCGCTGCTGCGCCTGGCTGTATGTGGTGTCGCGCTCCGCGTCGCCCCGGCTGTCCACCCGGAAAAAGAATCCGTGCAGATGCATCGGGTGCGGCCGGTCGCTGGCGTTGATCACCCGCCAGCGCACCGAGTCTCCCACCGTGTAGTCGAGCCACGGACGATGGCCGAATGAGCGGCCATTGATCGTGGGGACTTCGGTCTCGAACGATTCCGCGCCCAGATGGAGGGTGTCGAGCCAGATGCTGAGGACCATCACCTTGTCGGGCAACGGGCCGCTGGGCGGGTCGATGATCCACGCGCCATTGAGCTGGCTTTCCACGCCGCGGCGCCGTTGGATAGACGGCGCTCCGGTGGTGCTGCCCCAGTAGAAATAGGTCCCGGGAGCACCGGCGGTGAATACCACCTCGCGGGAACCGCCCGGTGCGATCAGCAGTGTGCCGTCTGTGCCGGGCCGTGAGTGGATGCCATGAAGCACCAGCGGGCCGGTGAGCGCGTTGCGGATCGTGGCCTGGATCAGCGTGCCCTGTTTCACCCGGATCAGCGGCCCGGGATTGCTGGGTGTGCGGCCCTCCTCTCCAAAGAGCGCCACGTCCAGCACGCCACCGCTGTCCTCCTCGGGCCGCCAGCGCGCCATCGAGGCGACCAGCTTGACGGTCAGTGTATCGCCGTGCAGCCGCCCGGCTGGTCGTTCATTGTCGTTGGGTGCGGCGAGTGGAAGCGAGGGTGGAGGGGGAGCCGGCACGGGCGCAGGGCCGGCCAGCACCAGCAGGGGCAAGAGCACCAGCAGTTGCCGCATGGGAACCTCGATAGGGGTTAACCGTCAGCGACTTGCGTTGTCTCTCTTTACCGCTCTTCCCACAATGACAGTAACGTTGTCGGTGCCGCCGCCATCCAGCGCGTCCTGCACCAGTTGGGCGCAGACTTCGGGGGCAGAGTTCATGTTGAGCAGCCGCTCGCGAATCTGCTGATCGGGCACATGCTTGGTGAGCCCGTCACTGCAGAGCAGATGCACGTCGCCCCAGTTCTGATCGAGCCGCGTCACCATCGGTGCGGTCTGCTTTCCGCCGATGGCGCTCGAGAGCACGTGACTCCAGCGGGCGGCTGCCGGGTCGCTCTTCCGAATGACTCCCGATTCAATCAGCTCCTGCGCCATCGTCTGGTCGCGGGAAACCTGGCGGAGCTGTCCCTCGTGCAGGGTATAGTAACGGCTGTCGCCCACCTGAAGCAGATAGGCCCGCGGCCACACGCCCAGCCAAAGTGTCAGGGTGGTGGCCATCCCGGTGCGCGCCGGGTCGGCCTGGGCCTGCTGCAGGATGCCCTGATGAGTCTGCATCGCCGCTTCCTGCAGCGTTTCGGCAAAGGCGCGATCGTCGCTGGCATCGGCCGTATAGAAGCAGCGGGTGCTGCGGGTAACGTATTCGGTGATGATCTCGATCGCGAGGCGGCTGGCCTCTTCTCCCATGGCGCCGCCGCCCACGCCGTCGGCCACCATCGCCAGGAACGCCAGCCGCTCCTCCGGCGCGCGGAGCCGAGTGGTATCGGTGAGACTGCTGTCGAAAATCTCGATCTGCCGCCGGAGCGAGCAGATCAGGAACTGGTCCTGGTTGGACTTGCGGACCTTGCCCTGATGGGTCATCCCGGCGACGTCGATCTCGTCGTCGGTCGGCTTCCGGAGAAAGTCCATGCCGGTGTATGTGGTCCAGGGAGAGGACATGTTGGCCTCGGACGGGAAGACGGGATGACGGTAAGACGGGATGTGGGACAACGGAAGGCGCCGTTCCGGCTTCCCGTCCTCACGTCATCTCGTCTTCTCTTATAAATGCCCCACCAAATACCTCGTGAGCAGCGAGTAGATGTTCAGGGTCGTTCCCCGTCCTTCGCAAATGCAGTGGCTTCGGTTGGGGTACTCCATGAAATCCACCTGCTTGTCGAGCGCGATCAGCCGGTTGAGGAGCCGCTGGCTGCCCTGGAAATGTACGTTGTCGTCGCCCGAACCGTGCACCAGGAGCAGCTCTCCCTTGAGCCCCTCCGCAAAGTTGATGGCGGAACCCTGCTTGTACCCCTCCGGATTGTTTTCCGGAGTGTTCATGTAGCGTTCCTGGTAAATCGTATCGTAGAGCCGCTGATCGGGTACCGGCGCCACCGACATTCCTACCTTATATACATCGGGATAGCGGAACATCGCGTTGAGCGTGTTGGTACCACCGCCGCTCCAACCCCAGATCCCTACCCGGGTGGAATCGATGTACGGCCGAGTCCGTTCCAGCGTGCGCACGGCGTCGGCCTGTTCCCGGGACGAGAGCACACCGATGGCGCCATACACCACCTTACGCCAGGCCCGGCCCTTTGGTGCCGGGGTGCCTCGATTGTCCACGCTGGCAACCAGGTAGCCCTGGTCGGCCAGGAGCTGGAACCAGAGCCGCTGACTGCCCATCCAGGAATCGCGCACCGTCAGGCCGGCCGGCTCGCCGTAGACGTACATCAGCATCGGGTACGTTTTGGTGGAATCGAAGTCGCGAGGGCGAATCATCCAGCCGTCGAGTGTGGCTCTGTCGGGCAGGGTAACCTGGAAGAATTCGCCGCGGGCCAGCAGCGGCTTGACCCGGGCGCGCAGCGAATCGTTGGCGACCAGCGTCCGCACCGTCTTGTGAGAGGGCAGCCGGACCAGATCCATCGTGTTGGGCACGTCGAAGGACGACACCGTGTGGAAGGCCCACTGCGCGTTGGGCGAGATGTCGTAGCGATGAGTGCCGCCCGCCCCGGCCGGCGTGAGTTGCTGCCGCTGTCCCTTCCCATCCAGCCGCGTCCGCCACAACACCGTCCGCACCGTCGGCGGCACGTTCTCCCGTCTTCCCGTCTTCCCGTCCGGTGTCCCGTAGAAATACACCCACCCACCCTTCTCATCCACCAATCCCACCGACATCACATCGTAGTTACCCGGCGTGATCAGCTTGACCGACTTGCCGTCGCGGGAAATCCGGTAGAGGTGGCGCCATCCGTCGCGTTCGCTGGTCCAGAGGAATTCCTTGCCGTCGTCGAGCCAGGGGATGTCGCGCACCAGATCGAGCCAGGCGCTGTCACGCTCGGTCATGATCGGATGCACCGCGCCGGTGGCGGCGTCGGCCAGGAGCAGCGCGTCGGTGTTCTGCGGACGATTCATCCGCTGGATCAGCAGCTCGTCGGGACCGGCCCACTCCATCCAGGGGAGATAGTTATTGCGGGGATCGCCCGGCACCTCGAGCCAGGTGACCGGCCCGCCATCGGCGCTCACCACGCCGGCGGTGACGGCGGAGTTGGTGGTGCCGGCCTTGGGGTACTGGATCGGGATCGTGAATGGATAGAGCGAGTCGGTGTCGTTGATCAGCAGAAAGGTGCCGACGCCGCTCATGTCGAAATGCCAGAACGCGATCTTCTTGCCGTCGGGCGACCAGCGGAACCCGTCGGCCAGACCGAACTCTTCTTCGTACACCCAGTCGGTCATCCCGTTCACGTGGAGTGAATCGGCCCCGGTAGTGAGCCGGGTGATATGGCCGTCGGACAGCTGCTCGACGTAGAGATCGCCGTCGCGCACGTAGGCGACCCGGTCCCCCTCGGGAGAGAACTTGGCATACATCAGGGTGGATGGCTCGGCATCCGGGCCGCCCAGCTTGGTGAGCTTGCCGGTCTTGCGGTTCAGTACCCAGTAGTCGCCCCGGGTGTTCCGCCGCCAGACTCGGCGCGTGTTGGTGAAAAGGAGCAGCCGGCTCTGGTCGGGCGACCATTCGTAATCGTCAAAGTCGAGCGGGGTGCTGTCGCCGCTGGGAACCAGTTGCCGGGCCGAGACCAGGATGGAGCGGGCGCCGTTGGAGGTGGCGTAGCGGACGATGTCGGAGCCGCCCGAGTCGGAGTGTTCGACGGTGGTATAGGCGGCGCCGTCTTCGATCCAGCGGGCCGGGCCGAACCGCTCCGACGCGAAATCGCGCGAGGCAAAAATCTGATGGAGCGCGGAGTCGAGCGGCGCGGAAAGCTGCTGGGCGGCGCCAGCCGGTACCGCGGCGAGCGTCAGGGCGGAGGCGAGGGCCAGGACGGAGCGGGGCATGGGAATCCGGGTTGGGGTCGGAGTTTCGATGAACGTTTTAGGATGCGCCCAGATGGCCCGCAAGGGAAGGGGCTCTGGCGGTCTCACTCTCCGAGGGGCACATTCAGGCGTCACCGCCCACGACCCGCGCCCCACGCACGACCCACACCGGAGGCGTTACGAAGCTCATCGTGGTTCTGGCCGCGCTGGCGGCCTTTGCGTCGGTGCCGCCGGCAGCGCCGCCCGATCTGGTTCTCTACGACGGAAAGATTTTCACCGCCGATTCCGCGCACCCCTGGGCTCAGGCGATCGCTATTCGCGGCGAGCGGATCGTGGCGGTGGGCCAGGATGATGAGATCCGACCCACCGTGGGGCCGCATACCCGGGTGATCGATCTCCACGGGCGGGTGGTGATTCCGGGGATCAATGACGCGCACGATCATGTGGGCCTGGGGCCGATCGGCCGCAGCTTTCTGAGCGACCCGTCTCCCATTCCCGATCCACCGCTGGCCGAGGTGCTCGATTCATTGCGCGCCGCCGCGGCAGCCGCGCCGGCCGGCACCTGGCTCCGCGCGGTGATTGGACCGACCGTCATTCGGCAGACCGAGGGACTTCGCGCCGCGCTCGACCAGGCCGCGCCCGATAACCCGGTGCTGCTCTGGGCCTGGTGGGGCCACGGCGCGGTGGTGAATTCCGCCGGCCTGCGCGCGCTGGGGATCGGTGAAGCCGATGCCGATCCGCTGGGTGGACACTACCAACGCTACCAATCGGGCCGGCTCACCGGATGGCTTCAGGAGTATGCCGGATGGGGCGCTGTCCGCCGGCTCAACTCGGCGCTGCCCGACAGCGTTCTCGTGGCGAATCTCCGTCAGTATGTGGATGGTCGTGTTCAGCTGGGCGTCACCAGCATCCAGAACATGGCGGGCTATCTCGATCCGCCCACGACTATCCGGGTGTTCCGCGCCGCTCGGCTCCCCGTGCGGATGCGGCTGGTCCGGTGGTCGATTCCGGACACGGCGAGTCTCCGGCTCTCTGAATGGGATTCGGTGGATCAACACCCCGATTCGCACACCGTTGTTTCGGGCGTGAAGTGGGTGGTGGACGGCACCCCGATCGAAGGGCTCTGGTCGCGTCCCGACTTCTCGGCGGATGTCATCCGTGGAATGCTGAGCGATGCGCTGCACGGCAAGCAGCAGTACATGCTGCATGTGGTGGGAGACAGCGCCACCCGGCTGGTGCTGTCGCTGATGGAGAGTCTGGCGCCGGCGGAACAGTGGCGAGGAAAACGGCTGCGGATCGAGCATGGTCCGGGGATTACTGACTCGTTGATCGATCGTGCCAGGCGGATCGGGATCGTGATCGGGCAGCCGCGGGTCGAAGGGGGGAGCTCGATGCAGAGCTGGGAGCGGGCCGGGATTCCGCTGGCGTACGGATCGGACAATTCACCCAATCCGTTCTTTGATTTCATGCAGGTGGTTACCTCGCCCGGCAATCCGGCGGAAGCGCTTTCGCGGGAAGATGCCGTGACGATGTTCACCCGGGGTTCGGCGTACGCGGAATTTCAGGAGCACGAAAAGGGAATGCTTGCGCCGGGGATGCTGGCGGACCTGGCGGTGCTCTCGCAGGACATTTTCACGGTGCCGGTTGATGCGCTGCCGGCAACGACGAGTGTGCTGACGGTGCTTGGTGGGAAAGTGGTGTATTCCAGGAACTGATTGAATTTCGGAGTCGGCGGTCAGCCCCCGACTCGCTGGCAGGTGTAGATCCAGTTCGTCTCCCAGGTCTTCTCGTTAGCGGCCCGGGGTGCATCGGTGGCGTCCAGCGACGTCACCCCAGAGGTCCGATCGGAATTCCTCGAGACCTCCAACCCCGGAGACGACCATGCCCAAATACCCCGCCGCCTGGCTCGGCGCCGCGGCCGCGCTTTTCATATTGGGGGCCTGTGATTCCACCGGGCCAGACTCTGGCCCCATGCTGCAGGTCGAGGGAGAGGTAACGGTCGAAGGGGCGGCGCCCAATCCGCCGCTCGAGGTTGTGGTGGCGGCCTGGGCGCATGGATCGAGCAGTAGTGACAGCGTCATGGTGCTCACCGATTCAGCCGGCCAGTACAGTGCTGAGCTCGGTCCCTTCGATGGCGGGGCGGTGGACAGCGTCCGCATCCGGCCGCTGCAGTACGACTGCGAGCACCAGTACGCTACCGACGTATGGCGACGAGATGTAGTGGCTGGCGATGGACCGATCGAGATCCCGCCGATTGCGTTAACCTACCGGCTCCAACCGGCGAAACTCTTCGCGGGCACCAGCTTCTGCGGCGTCATTGTGACTCCGCCATCCGATAATACCGTCGGCGATCACGCGCGGCTGGCGATCTGGATCGACCAGACCAGCGATACCCTGTTCGGTCGATGGCGGATCGTCCACTCAGCGCCGCTGCGCGACGATTTCGGGCTGCTCGGCGGCCGGATGGAGGGCGATCGGCTGATACTGGTGCTCTCCGGTACACTGGGCTCGGGCGCGGTGCCGGTTACCTGCAAGGAACTCGACATCCAGGCCCCGATCAGCGACAGCGGCACCGGGACGCTCGGCACCGCGATGCTCATCGCCAACCCGTCTTGCCCCGTATCGAGCTCGGCGGTGCACTTTTTCGAGGGTGCCACGCTCACTTCGATCATTCCCGAGCCAGGCCGTCCCGGTGGAGCGCCGCAGTAATCGCCCACTTTCCAAAGACTGCTGCATCTGCGGCGCGCCTGGGTCGGGGGCCGGACGTCTACCGCGCTATTGGCGACCCCACGCGCCGCTTCGCCTCCGCTGGACCGCTCGGTACCGGCGGCACTGGCGTCGCGGCGGTCAGCCCCCGACTCGCTGGCAGGTGTAGATCCAGTTCGTCTCCCAGGTCTTC
>DASSTY010000440.1:0-6880 GCA_035707585.1 Gemmatimonadales bacterium | reverse complement strand
CCCCGGAACCAGCCGCTTGTAGCTGTTCACCAGCGGATTGGTGATGGCACACATCCCGGCGGCGTGCTGAAGCAGCCCCTCGACGTAACTCAGCATGACAGACGACATCCCGTCGGGTGCGTCGGGATCCCAGAATGCATTGGCGTCGCCGCGAAAGAGCGACTGGTGGGTGTGCATCCCGCTGCCGTTCTGGTTCTGGATCGGCTTGGGCATGAACGAGGCCGCAAAGCCCCAGCGATTCGCCACGCTCCGCACCACGAACTTGAAGGTCGCCAAGTTGTCGGCGGTGGTGAGTGCATCGGCATAGCGAAAATCCACTTCGTGCTGCGCCGGGGCGACCTCGTGGTGGGCCGCCTCGACTTCGAGCCCCATCGCCTCGAGCTCGTGCACGATGACCCGCCGGATCTCTTCGCCCCGGTCCACCGGCGTCATGTCGAAATAGCTGCCCTGATCCTGGGTGGCGGTTACAGTCGAGCCGTCGGCGCGGCGCTCGAACAGGAAGAACTCCGCCTCGCACCCGGCCATCATGGTGTAGCCCAGCCGGGCGGCGCGTTCGATCTGCCGCTTGAGCGTGAGCCGCGGGCATCCGGCGAACGGCTGCTCGTCCGGTGTGTAGATGTCGCAGAGCAGCCGCGCTACTCTGCCGCCCTCGTCGGTCGATGGAAAGATCCGGAAGGTGGCGAGGTCCGGCTTGAGCAGCATGTCGGATTCCTCGATCCGGACGAATCCCTCGATCGACGAACCATCGAACATGATTTCGCCATCGAGCGCCTTGGGGAACTGACTCGCCGGCACCTCGACGTTCTTGTTGACGCCGAGGATATCGGTGAACTGCAGGCGGAGAAAATCCACCGCGAAATCTTGGGTGAGCCGGAGGATGTCAGCCCGGCTGGCGCCGGTGAGGTCGGAGGGAAAACCGTCCGGGAGGGCCATGGTTCGCCAACGTTTCGGGTAATGGAAGCAGGCCGGGAAAGGGCGTAAGCTACCGGGTGTCGGAGTCGGGCGCGACCTCTTCGAGGCTTTCGACCATCCGCCAGAGCTCGCTGGCGCTGAACTCCTGGAACCGTGCCATCAGTTCGGCATCGCTCCATTCCAGGAAAATCCAGGCGGTGTGGCGCACCCGCTCATGCGCCACAAAGTGGAGCCGTCCCGCCACCGGCGACCGTTTGGGCGGGCCGGCCGGCGAAGGATCGACCGGTCGGGTTTCCAAGTAGACCTGCCACCGCTGGTCGCCGCGCGCCAGGTCGCCCAGATGGCGCGCCGGTGGTTCCGGTGAAGCGGAAGCGGGTCGCTGATCGGGCATCGAGGGACCGGTCATACGCTCCTGGGCCTGGCAGGGATAATCGAGAATACCGCCCCGGACGTTCTGGCGCCAGACGGCGCCTCCCGGCTTGTAGCACACGGGGTTACATTCCCGACACCTCCGCCCCAACCGGCGGTTTCCCGCCGAAGGACACGATGACGAGCAGCTCCCCCGCGACCACCTGCCCGGCGTGCGGTACGCCTGCGTCCGGAAAGTTCTGCAGCAACTGCGGCAACCCGTTGGGCGCCCAGAACTGCCGCTACTGTCAGGCCGAGCTTTCGCCCGGCGCCCGGTTCTGCCATCGTTGCGGCCAGCCAACCCAGCGGGGCGCGACGGCGCCCGCGGCCGAACGCGATCGCTTGCCCTGGTTCATCGCCGGCGGAGTGATCGTGCTGCTGCTGGGGGCTATCGTCTTCAAGGTGACGAGCGGCAACGGTCCCACCCCGGCGGGCGCCCCCGACATGGCCAACCCCGGCGCGTCGGAGACGGCCGCCCCCAGCTCCTTCGGGTCGGGCCCGGCACCGGACATCAGCAACATGACTCCGCGCGAGCAGTTCGATCGGCTGTTCAATCGAATCATGACGGCGGCGTCGGAGGGAGATACCGCCACGGTGGTGAACTTCACTCCGATGGGTATCGGCGCGTATCAGCGGCTCGACACGGTGGACAACGACGCGCGCTATCACGCGGCGGTGCTCTACACCCAGGTTGGCGACTTCGCTCCAGCCCAGGCGCTGGCCGATACGATCCTCGCCAACCATCCCGGGCATCTCTTCGGGTACGTCATCCGGGGGACGATCGCCGAGGCCCAGGGTGATTCCGCCGCACTGGCCAAGGCCCGCCGCGAGTTTCTGGCCCACTACGATGCCGAAATCAAGGCGGGCCTTCCCGAGTACAACGAGCACCGCCCGGTGCTCGATGATTTCAGACGCCGAGCCGAGGAGAAGTAGCCGGATGCCCCGTACGATCCGTGTCGCGCACAGCCCCGATTCCGACGACGCGTTCATGTTCTACGCGCTCTCCGAAGGGAAGCTCGACACCGGCGATCTCACCTACGTCCACGAGCTGGCCGATATCCAGACGCTCAATCAGCGGGCACTCAACGGCGAACTTGAAGTATCCGCCGTTTCAATCCATGCCTACGCCTACCTGGCCGACCAGTACGCCCTGCTCGCCAGTGGCAGCTCGATGGGCGACGGATACGGCCCGCGGCTGGTGGCCCGTGCGCCTCGCCCGGCCGACCCGCGTTCCGCAATTCGGGGCCGCCGGATTGCCATTCCCGGCGAGCTGACGACGGCCTATCTGGCCCTCCAGCTCTATCAGCCCGAGTTTGAAAAGATCGTCGTTCCGTTCGACGAAATCGAAGACGCAGTGCACCGTGGCGATGTGGATCTCGGCCTGCTGATTCACGAAGGACAGCTTACCTACGCCGACGACGGGCTCCAGCTCTGGGCCGATCTGGGCCAGTGGTGGCTTGCGGAAACCGGCCTCCCGCTTCCACTTGGGGGCAATGTGGTTCGCCGCGACCTGGGCCCCGAAATCATGGCACAGATCGGGCGGGATCTCCGGGCCAGCATCCGCTATGGCCTGGAGAACCGGGCTCCCGCGCTGGCCCATGCCAGCCGGTTCAATCGTGGCATCGGCGACGAGCGAACCGATACTTTCGTCGGGATGTACGTCAACGACTGGACCGTCGATTACGGCCCCCGAGGCCGCCAGGCGGTGCAGTTGTTGCTCGACCGGGCCCATGAGGCCCAACTGATCCCTCAGCGGGTCGTGGTCGACTTCGTAGGTTAAGCTCTTATATCTCAGTACGTTGGAGGATTCGCGTGCCGCTCGCCGAAGGTCCCGTCACCATCCTGGTCGTGGATGATGAGGAGCTGATCCGTACCGCCCTGCGCAAGTACCTGGTCAAGCAGGGGTACGAAGTATTGACCGCGGACACCGGCGAGGCCGCGCTGGCCCAGTTGCAGCGGCACAAAGTGACCGCGATGCTGCTGGACGTCAGAATGCCGGGCACCAGCGGGATCGACCTGGTCCCCCAGATTCTCGAGCTGGAACCCGATGTTGCCATCGTGATGCTCACCGCCGTGAACGATGCAACCAGCGCCGCACTCTGCATGCAGCGCGGCGCCCTTGATTATCTCACCAAGCCGATCGACCTCGAGCGCCTTACCCGGGCCATCCAGCGGGCCGTCCAGCAGCGGCACTCGCGGTTGGAAGATCAGCAGATCAGCCGCTGGCTCAAGGAGGAAGTGGCCCTCCGCACCGCCGCCCTGGATCTGGAGCGGCGGAATCTCCAGCGCGTCACCGTGGCCACGCTGGAAGCCCTGATCAACGCCCTCGAAGCCAAGGATCCCTATCTCCGCGGCCATTCGGCCCGAATCGCCGACCTCTCCGCAATGGTGGCGGCGCAGCTCGGCCGCACCGATGAAGAGATCGAAGTCGTCCGCATGGCGGGCCGGCTCCACGATATCGGCAAGATCGGAATCCGGGAAGACGTATTGGGTAAGCAGGGTCCGCTTACCGACGATGAGTATCAGCATGTTCAGCAGCACGTCGTGATCGGCTCACAGATTCTCTCTCCGCTGGTCCACCTCGCGGAGATCATCGGCTTCGTGCGGAGCCACCACGAGCGCTATGACGGAACCGGTTATCCCGATGCTCTGAAGGGAGACGAGATCCCCTGGGGCGCCCGGATCATCGGTGCGGCGGAGATCTACGATGCACTCACGACCAGCCGCCCCTACCAGGAAAAGATGCCGCCGGAGGTGGCCATCGAACGGATGCACGATCTGATCGGCACCGTGCTGGATCCGCAGGTCCATGCTGCACTGGCCGCCGTGGTGGCGCGCCGGCAAACGCTGGTCTTCCTCGACGAGGCCAAGGGGTGAACCAACGACGAGGCCAGACGTGACCGTCGGCCTGCAGATCATCCTCATCGCCGCCGCAATCATGGTCGGCATCGGCCTGCTGGCCATTGCCGCATGGGTCTTCTATACCGCACTGCTCAACCGCCGGGAACGCCGGCTGGCCATCCGGAAGGGATTGTACCGCGATCTGGTGAGCGGGCTGGCACTCCGCGAACGCACCCTCCTGGAACCCACCCTCCGTCAGTTCGAAACCCTCTCCGACGTCGAAGCGCTGGAGGCGGTTCTCGAAGAGCAGGCCCGCAGCGCCACCGAGCGTCCCGCCTGGCTGCTCGACGCCTACGATCGCCTCGGCCTGGTCGACAAGTACATCGAACGCCTGCGGCACGCCAAGCGATGGCGCGATCGCGCCTTTGCCGCGGAGCTGCTGGGACGGGTCGGCAACGCCAAGGCGGTGCCCGCCCTTCTCGAGACCGTTCAGGCGACCCGAACCGAAGATGCCGACGTGCGCGAGATCGCACTCCGCGCACTGGCGCGAATCGCCGATCCCCGCGCGGTGCCGCCGCTGGTCGATGCTCTGCAGGGCGCCGAAGCGTGGCTGGCGCCCCGGCTGGCCGATATCCTGGCTCGGCACGGCGACGCGGTCGTGGAACCGATGATGGGGTTCCTCGACGCGGGCGGCCGCCATCCTGCCCGGCCGTGGGCCGCCAGCGTACTCGGCGAAGTCCGAGCGCAGCGCGCCTTCCCGGTTCTGGTCCGCGCGCTGGGCGACCTGGACGACGAAGTCCGCTCCAAGGCGGCCACCGCGCTGGGGCGGTTGGCCGACCCGCGCGCCGTGCCGTATCTGCTGGAAAATCTGCTGAGCGATCCGGCTCCCTTCGTGCGCACCCGAATCGCCGCGGCACTGGGACAGTTCGATGATCCCGAGGTGATCGACCGGCTGGTCCGCGCGCTGGGCGACTCGGCGTGGTGGGTCCGGATGCGCAGCGTGGAAGCGCTGGAGCAGATCGGACTCGCGGCCGAGGGACCGCTGCTCGTGGCGCTAGACGATCCCGATGCGGAAATCCGGCTCCGCGCTGCCGCCGCGCTGGAACGGCTCGGCGTGCCTCAGCGGCTGGTGGCGATGATCGCCGCTGGCGACCGGGTCGATGAGTCGACGGCAGCGCTCGGGAAGTTTGCCGCGGCCGGCGCGCGCGAACTGCTGGCCGAACAGCTCCAGCATCCGTCACCGGCGGTGCGGATCGCCGTTGTCACCGCCATTCGGCGGGCGGGACGCCGCGACCTCGCCGGCGAGCTGCTGATCTCCGCCGCCGGCGAAACCGACGCCGGTGTGCGCGCGGCCGCACTGGAGGCACTCGCCGCGCTGGAAGTACGCGATGCAGTTCCCGTGGCCGTGGATCATCTGAGCGACCCCGACGAGCGGGTGCGTTCGGAAGCTCTGGGCTTGCTGGGCCGCTTGGGCAGCCCCGATATGATTGCCGCCGTCGAGGCGCGAAGCGGCGACCCGGAACCGGCGGTGCGGGCCGCCGCGGCCCGGGCACTCGGCGCCGGGGTCGGCGCCGGCGCCGACGCGATCCCGGTGTTGCGCGGACTGCTGCACGACCCGGCGCCCGAAGTGCGGGAACAGTCCGCCCGCGCCGTAGCGCAACTGGAGCTCCGCACGCTGGCACCCGCCGTTCGCGATCTGCTGGATGATCCGGCGGCGCCGGTGCGCCGCGCCGCCGCCGAGGCGCTGGGCCGGGTGGACGATCGGAGCGGCGCACCGGCGCTCCTCGCCGCGCTGGCACACGCGCCGGAGGATCTGCACCAGAGTCTCGCCGAAGCGATCGGCCGGCTCGATCCGTCGCTGGCGCCGGAGCTGGCGAACCAGCTCGCTGCTTCGGGCGATGTCGCCGGCAAGCTCGGCCTGATCAACGCGCTGGCCGACAACAGCTCCGATGCCAGCGCGCCGACCATCATGCGCATGGTCGAAGATCCTTCGCCGGCAGTGCGGTCGGCGGCGATTCAGGCGCTGGCGCGAATCGACGACGAAGATGCCGCCGCGCGAGCCCGCCGCGCGCTGGCAGATCCCGATGCGGGGGTTCGCGCGGCTGCGCTAGACACGCTGGTGCGCCTGCAGGACGCGGCCAGCGAACCGGACCTGCGCGAGCGGCTGGCCGCCGATCCTTCGCCGCTGGTGCGGGAGCGCGCCGCGCTGGCGGTGGGACTCTTTGCCGAGCCGGGTGGAGCGCCGGCTCTGCTCGATGCCTGCCGGACCGACCAGCCGGCGGCGGTACGCGCCGCCGCCGTGCTGGCGCTGGGCGCCTACCACGACGAGAGCATCGTCGCCCGGCTGCTCGAACTCTCCGACGAGACCACCGTGCGTCGCGTGCTCCAGCAGCGGCTGCGCGACGACCCCGAATTCCGGCTGCTGGGAGAGCGGCTCCAGCAGTCGCATCACACCGAGCTCCGCGCCCTCGCGGCGCAGAACCGCGATGCCATGGAGCTGTCGCTCGCCGAAGGCACCCGCAGCGCACTCGATATCGCCGAGCGGATGCGTCTGGTGAGCGCCCTGCGCGCTTTCCAGGGAGAACGGAGCCGTTCGGCTCTCCTGCATGTGGTCCGAAGCGATCCATCCTCCGATGTGCGAGCTGCGGCGCTCCAGGCCGTGGCCGACATGGTGCCGCCCGAGACGCTCCTCCGCGCGCTGCAGCGCGCCCTGGGAGAC
>DASSTY010000439.1:0-15937 GCA_035707585.1 Gemmatimonadales bacterium | reverse complement strand
GAGCTTTGCGCTGGCCCATGTATTCCTGGCGGTGTTCCTCGCCAAGCTCTGGCGCCGGGCGCATGTGCTTACCGACATGGAGCTCACCGAGCTGCGCTACGGCGGCACCCCGGCCGCCGCGCTGCGCGCCACCCGCGCCTTCATCTTTGCAGTGCCGCTCAACTGCCTCAGCATGGGCTACGGCATGCTGGCCATGCGCAAGGTGGTCGTTGCCCTCGGCCTGCTCAACAACTTGCCCGCGTTGCCGGGTGACCCGCGCCTCTGGGCCATCATGCCGATCGTGGTCGTGGTGCTGATCTACACCACGGTGTCGGGGCTCTGGGGCGTCATCGCCACTGACTTCATTCAGTACGTGCTGGCGATGGTCGGTGCCATTCTGGTAATGGCTTACGCACTCCACGAAGTCGGCGGGCTCGGCGCGCTCCGCGAAACCCTGCGGGCCCAGGGCCAGGGCGCCCGTCTCCATCTGGTGCCCCATCCGCGCGACGCCCTGATGCCGCTCTCGACTTTCGTTGGCTATATCGCCATTCAGTGGTGGGCGTTCCGCAACGCCGATGGCGGCGGAATGTTCGTCCAGCGACTTTCCTCCACCACCGACGAGCGCGAAGCCGAGCGCACCACTCACGCCTTCAACATCCTGAATTACGTGGTGCGCACCTGGCCCTGGGTGCTGGTAGGCCTGGCCGCCCTGGTGGTTCTCCCAGGACTGGCCGATCCGGAAACCGCGTACCCGCTGCTGATGCTGCGCTACCTCCCGGCCGGTCTGCTCGGGCTGGTGTTCGCCAGTCTGCTGGCTGCCTTCATGTCGACGGTGTCGACTCAGGTGAACTGGGGCGCCAGCTATCTGATTCACGATCTCTACGCCCGGTTCTCCGGAGAAACCGACCAGACCCGGCTGCTCAAGCTGGCCCGGGTGGCCTCGGTCGGGCTCACGATCCTCGCCGCATTCCTGTCGTTCTTCATGGACAGCGTGGGGCAGGTTTTCCGCTACCTCATTCTGTTTGGCACCGGCACGGGAATCGTCCTGCTGCTCCGCTGGTTCTGGTGGAGAATCAATGCCTGGGCCGAGATCACTGCGCTGATCACCGGTGTGGCGCTCGCGGCGGTATCCGCGCTGCCGCCGTTTGCCGCGTGGAGTTTCGGTGCCAAGCTGGCATTCACCGCGGGCGGCACCTGTGCACTCTGGATTCCGGTAATGCTGCTGACTCCGGCAGAGTCACCCGAAGTGCTGGATCACTTCTACGGTCGCCTGCGGCCGGGCGGGTGGTGGGGGCCGGTACGCCGGCGCACCGGGCTTACTCCGCTGGATAATCTGGTCCGCGACTCGCTGCACTGGATCATGTGGGTGGGAATCGTACTCGGCGGGACGCTGGGGATCGGCTGGATTCTGCTGCACTGAAGCGGTTGCGGCGTCTAGCTGCGCAGGAGCCACCACACCAGGAGACCAAGCAGTGCAGCTACTCCCACCGCGCCGAGGACCCGGATCGGCGCGAGCGCTCCGGCCTCTGGCTCCGGCGAGACGGGCACTTCGTCCGGCACCGGGCGGGCCGGCATCGCCTCGGTCACGATATCGTCTTCCGCGGCCGATCCGAGCGGGAAATTCTGATATCCCACTCCATCCGAACCGTTCGGCTCCTCGAGGCCTTCGCCGTCGAAGCGCACCGCCACCACAGTGATGTTGTCGGGGCCGCCGCGCTCATTGGCCAGGTCGATCAGCGCGGTGCAGAGCTCGCCGAGATCGGGATGTTCGTTCGCCGCGGCGGCGATCTCATCCTTTCGGACCAACCCGGTGAGTCCATCAGAACAGAGCACCAGCGTGTCGCCCCGCCGAAGCGGCTGGAACGAGAGATCCACCTTGACGTGAGGGTCGGGCCCCAGCGCCTGCAGAATGATGTTGCGGCGCTCGCTCCGTTCCGCCTCTTCTTCGGTGAGCTCGCCGGCATCTACCAGCCGCTGCATCAGCGACTGATCGCGGGTAAGCTGCATCGCGCTGCCCCGGCGAATCAGATAGGCTCGGCTGTCTCCGATCTGGGTAACGAACAACTGGCGATCGAGGACGCCGGCCGCGGTGGCGGTGGTGCCCATGCCCCGGACTTCGGGATGACTCTGAGCGTAATCGAAAATCCGGTCGTTGGCGTGCTCGACAGCTTCCTTGAGGCGGGTGGCGAAGCGCTGGGGTGAACGGTCCTGGTCGGACATCCACACCCGGGACAGATAGGTGTAGATCGACTCGGCGGCCATTTCGCTGGCCAGCTCGCCGGCGGCGGCGCGCCCCATGCCGTCGGCCACCATGAAGAGAGAACCACGTTCGCCCAGTTCGTGCTGCCGGACTTCGGGCTGGAGGCTGGAAGACCCGCGGGTGAGATCGGCGACCAGAAACGTATCTTCGTTGTGGTCGCGGGTACGGCCCAGGTCGGTCTTGGCGAAGACGCTGATGCGGACCGCGGGTTCGCTCACGCCGTTCTCACGGTGGGGTGGACCACAAAGAGTTCCTGACCGGTGAATCGGACTGAATGTAGACGCCGCAGCCGGGAGCGTCAACCGCCCGGTTTGGCGTAAGTCTCACTGCTGATATACCTTGCACCCATGAACCTGGCTCGCCTCGCACTTCTTGCCGGCGCGCTCGGCACCACCGCGTGCGCCGCGAACCGCGCTCCTGCTCCCGCTCCCACCCCAGCGGCAGCCGTTCCCCCGACCACACCAGCCGACTCGGCGGCAGTTGCCGCGAGCGTCGGCTCGCTGCCGCCGGTTCCCTCGGTGCATGGCCCGCTGCAACTGCACGTGGCGTATCCCGCTCCCGGCGATCTGGTACTTGCGGGAGACTCCAGCTTCATGTTCGGCACCACCGGCACCGGCGACGCCTCGCTCACGATCAATGGGCAGCCGGTGCGGGTGGCGCCCAACGGGGCCTGGCTCGCCTGGCTCCGCTTTCCCCGCGATTCGATTGCCCAATTTGTTCTCGACGCCCGCACGCCGACTGATTCTGCACAACTGGTGTATCAGGTCCACCGGGCGCTCGGCTTCCAGCCGCCCGACACCGGACTCTGGATCGACACGACCTCGTTTTCTCCCCGCGGTACTGTCTGGCTTCCTGCCGACGAGTATCTCCCCCTGAGCGTTCGCGCCACGCCGGGTGCGACCCTTCGCCTGCGGGTGGGTGACAGTCTCGTGATTCCGCTGCACCCGCTCCCGACTCGCGAAGTAGTTGCCGAAGGAATCCGCGCCTTCGATCGGGACACCGCCCACCTGCAAACTGCGCTTCTGACCGATCACTTTACCGCGGCGGTTCGCGGCCTGGCTATCGGCAGCAACCCGGGGCCGATCATTCCAGTGCCCGGCGCCGAAACCGCCGCGCTGCCGGCGCCGCCGGCCCCGCAGGCAGCAACGCTGGTATGCGACAGCGTTGCTCGAGACCGCACCGGCGTCCGTTGTGCGGTTCCGTCACTCGCCGCACCGGTCGACACCACTCGCGCTACCCTCGAAGTCATCCGCGGTGCCGATACGGTGCGCGCCATCTGGCCGCTCCGTGTCGCGCTGCTCGACACCGTTCCGGTGAGCGTGTTGCTCGACGACGACTCGGCCGGCACCGGAACGACCGACAGTCTTACCGTCGGACGCTCTGAGCCGGCGGCGACGTACAACTGGTTTTTCCCAACCGGCACGCGCGCCGAGGTGAGCGAGCGCCGCAATGGCGACCTCCGTCTGCAGCTCGCCAGCGGTGCCGTGGCGTGGGTGGCGCTGGCCGATGCGCATCTGCTGCCGCCGGGTATCCCGGCGCCGCGCGCCACGATCGGCTCCGTGACGCTTACTCCGCTGCCTGATCGCGCTTCGCTCCGAAT
Source organism: Gemmatimonadales bacterium (assembly GCA_035707585.1). Classification (GTDB taxonomy): domain Bacteria; phylum Gemmatimonadota; class Gemmatimonadetes; order Gemmatimonadales; family GWC2-71-9; genus DASSTY01. The sequence continues at coordinate 12,098 of DASSTY010000439.1, read as the reverse complement.
TCCTGTGGGCGTGCGGATCCCGTTTCAGACTACCGAATCGGAACGGACGCTGGAGCTCCGTTTCTACGGCGCCCAGGGCGACGTCAACTGGATTCGCTACGGCACCGATGATTCGCTGATCGAATCGATCCGATGGTCGCAGCCGTCCGCCGATCAGGTCGTTCTCACGATCACGACAAGCGCGCCGCTCTGGGGCTGGCGCACCACCTGGGATCGTGATGATCTGGTGCTCGACATCCGGCGGCCACCGGCGATCGATCCGGGCCATCCGCTGGCGCACCGGCTGATCGTGGTCGATCCCGGTCATCCGCCGCTCGGCGCCAGCGGCCCCACCGGCCTCAAGGAGGCGGATGCCAATCTGGCGATTGGCTTGAAGCTCCGCGACCTGCTCGAAGATGCCGGAGCCCGTGTGGTCATGACGCGCACGACCGACGTCCCGGTCGCCCTGTATGCGCGCACCCATCTGGCCGATACGCTGGGAGCCGACCTCCTGGTTTCAATCCACAACAACGCGCTCCCCGATGGGGTCAATCCGTTTCCCAACAACGGAACCAGCACGTTCTACAATCACCTGCCCAGCTTGCCGCTGGCCCGGGATGTTCAACGGGCGCTGGTACGGCGGCTGGGGCTGAGGGATCTGGGGGTCGGGCGCGGCGATCTCGCACTGGTTCGGCCGACCTGGATGCCGGCCATCCTGACCGAAGGCTTGTACCTGATGGTTCCCGAGCAGGAAGCGGCGCTCCGGTCGCCCGAAGGGCAGGAGCTGTACGCCCAGGGCGTGTTTGACGGGATCAGGAACTTTCTTCGGGAACGAGGGGACGCCCAGCGGCGTTGAGTCGGGTGTGAATTGCGCCCGCCCGAGCGTCTCCCTCCACGGCGGCCCCACGCCGCCGTGAATCGCAGCCGAAGGACATACCCACAATGCATTTGCGCTGCCGGACTGCCGTACTCCTCCTGATTGGCCTTTTCGGGGCTGGCTCCCTGCGGGCACAGGCTCCCAAGGATCGCGCCGCCATCGACCAGTTCCGCGACTCGCTGTCGCAGGTAGAAGACAGTACCGGCCTGCTGGCGCTCGAGCGCCAGATGATCGACCGCGCCCGGGAAGACCGCAACAACGCCGTGCTGCACCTGAAGCTCGGCTTCGTGGCCCTTCGACTCGGCGAAATCGCCGGGCACCAGCACTTCGACGACGCCGCCTCTGAGTTCCAGTGGGCCATCGATCTTCACGGCGACTGGCCATATCCCTGGTACGGCATGGGCCTGGCCGAATACGGCGTGGGCGATTCGCAGGTCGCGCTGGTGGCCGGAATTCAGGCGATGCTGGGCAAGGATGCGATGTCCCGCTCGGCAATGGCATTCGCCAAGTCGGCGGAAGTCGATCCCGGATTCGTCCACGGGCTGGTCGATCTGGCGTCTACCGCGCTGCGGCAGCGGATCAATATCAAGCTGAACGTGGCGCTGGACGCGCTGCGCCGGGCCGCCTCCACGCCGGCGGGTCACAATCCGGCGGTGCTCCTGGCGCGCGGGCGAGTCGAGCGCGAAGTGGGCGACGCCGACTCGGCGCTGGCCGCCTTCCGGGCCTACACCGCCAGCAATGCCGATCCGTCGCTGGGCGATCTTGAAATCGCCCGCACCCTCTTCCTCCGGGGCAGCTACGACGGCGTGGCGCCCTACTATGCCGGCGCCGCCAGCGACGACTCCACCACCGTGGCCCAGTACCGCCACGACCTCGCGCTGATCGCGCCCGACACTGCCCTTGCCACCTTCGACAAACTCCATGGCAAAGCCCGGGTCGCCTGGCTCCATCAGTTCTGGCACTCGCGCGACGAAAAAGACCTGCGCGATCCCGGCGATCGCCTGCGCGAACACTACCGGCGAATCTTCTACGCCCGCCGCAACTTTGCGCTGGCGTCGCTGCATCGTCACTACGATATCGTCGAACGCTACCGCTCCGGCAGCAAGGAATTCGATGATCGCGGGATCATCTACATCCGGCAGGGCGCCCCGACCGAGCGGGCCACCTACGCCGCGCCAGGAGTCGAGCCCAACGAGTCGTGGCGTTACAGCCGTCCCGATGGAGATCTCCTCTTTCACTTCGTGGCGCGGGAGGACGTGCAGGACTTCAAGCTGGTCGAAAGCGCGCTCGATGTGCTCGGGTTCAGCAACACGGTAATGCTGCGCGGCGGCAACGAGGACGGCAGCCTCTCCGATACGGTGGGCTATCGGGCGCAGCAGCTCCTCACCACCCGCGAGCCGCTTTCACCGATCTATCGGAGAATTCAGGCGGCCGGCCCTGCCAGCCAGAGTCAGTACCAGGCACGCGAGCGCCAGATCGGCCGCCGAAGCATCAAGATCGGCACCACGACCGACAGCCATGAGCTGGAGTTCCTTCGCCAGCTCGATGCCCGGATCGGCGTGCTGGCAGTAGGCCACGACTCCGCCGGGCCGATGCTCCAGCTTACCTATGCGCTCTCGGGCCGGACGCTGGAACCGGTCCAGGTGAGCCAGGGCTACCTCTACACCGTCCGGCTTCGCTTCGTGGCACTCGATTCATTCGATCGGGTCGTCGCCACGATGGACACCACGCGCCGCTTCCTGGCAGCCGCACCGGTGCCGAAGGACCAGCACCTGGTCGGCCGCGTTGCCGTCTCGGTGCCGCACGGTACCCTGCATTACCGCATGGCGCTGCAGGAAAGCGCCGATGCCGGCGTGGTGCTCCCGACCGACACCGTCGAAGTCGATCAGGGCCGCCGCGGGCTGGCGCTGAGCGATCTGGTGCTCGGCGCACGTCCGATTCATCTCTCCTGGACGCAGGCCAACGGCGACACTGTCTACTTCAATCCGCTGGACTCATTCACCCCGGATGAGAATCTGGAACTGTACTACGAAGTGTACGGATTACCGGCCGGTACCGCGTACCAGACACAGTTGTCGGTAAAGAAAAAGGGCGGTGGAGGATTTCTGGGGCTGTTTGGCGGGGGAACTGCGATCAGTCTCAAATCATCGGAACACGCCACTGCAGATCTGGTGCGGGTTCAGCGTTCGCTCGATCTGAAGCGGCTCAAGCCCGGCTCGTACACGCTGGAAGTGAAGGTCAGTGCGCGGGGCTACCCCACGATGAAGCAGAAGCAGGAATTCCAGGTCACCCAACCCAGGTCATGATTACAGGGGCCACGAAGCCGGCCGCTCATGCGTCAGGATGATGAGCGGCTGGACCAGCGTCTCTGCCTTCACCACCGCTTCGACCTGGACCAGATGTTTGGTCACGCCGGTATTGGCGTCAAAGGTGGCTATGTGCATGAGCAGCGACGAGAGCGAACGCCCGCCGTGCTTCCGTTCATTATTCATTTCTGCCTGCTCAGCTGACTGGCCCGCATCGAGGGTGATCCGCGCGTGACCGAAGAGCCAGAGGGGCTGGTTGTCGAGCGCCTCGAGCAACCGGTCGGTAAGGGCCATGCTTTCACCCTGGAGCGTGATGATGCCGAGTAGCGGCTGCTCGGTGCTCCGCCGGGAATGGATTACGAAGCCATAGCTGAACTCCGGATCCTGTCCTGCCGAACGGCGCAGGGCGGCCCGCAGCTTCTGCTGGCTGAACGCGATCGTGTGATAGGGTACCACGGGTTCTCCGGACCGAGATGTGCCGATGAAAGGAGCACACCGCGTGCCAACTCGATCGGCCGGTTCTCCAGCCCGGGATCATGGGGTCAAGTTATTATCGATAGCGCCGTTAGCCGGAGCCGGCGGCGGTGCCCCGGGGAACCATGGGTGCCCCTCCGCCGCCCCCGGGTCTGGTCTGTTGCCGACCGGCACGGCAGGATTCAGGACCGCTTGACCCGCATCCGCTGCTCGGTACCTTTGGGCCATGTTCTGCTCCCGTTGCGGAAGCGAAATAGCCGGATCTTCAAAATTCTGTCCCTCGTGTGGTCTCGATCTGATGGCGACGACGCCGGTCCAGTCGGTCGCCACCGGTCAGATTGCCGAGATAGATCTGGTGCGCGAGGCCCTGGCCGCCGAATACGAAATTCTGGAGGAGCTGGGTCGCGGCGGTATGGCGCTGGTCTACCGCGCCCGGGACCGCTCCCTCGAACGGGAAGTAGCCATCAAGGTGCTGCCCTTCTCGCTCGCTTTCGACGCCGAATTCGTCGAGCGATTCCAGCGGGAAGCGCGCACCGCCGGCCAGCTCGAACACCCCAACATCATTCCGATTTACCGGGTAGGCCGGTCCGGGCGGGTCATCTATTTCGTCATGAAGTTCCTGAGGGGCGGCTCGCTCTCCAACGTGCTGGCAGAGCGGGGACGGCTGACCCCGCCGGAAATCCGCCGGCTCCTGGTCGAGGCGGGCGGCGCGCTGGGCTACGCGGCGCAGCGCGGCATCGTCCATCGCGACATCAAGCCCGACAACATCATGTTCGACGAGTTCGGGTACAGCGTGCTGACCGACTTCGGCATCGCCAAGGCGGCGACGGGGCAGAAGCTGACCGGGACCGGGATGTCGATCGGCACGCCGCATTACATGAGTCCGGAGCAGGCCAGGGCGCAAACGATCGATGGCCGGAGCGACATCTACTCTCTGGGTGTGGTGGCCTACCAGTGCCTCACCGGCGCGGTGCCCTACGATGGGGACGACAGCTTCGCGATTGGGTACAAGCACATCACCGAACCGCTTCCCACGCCTACCCTCACCACCCCCGATGAGCGCCGCCTCTACGAGGTGATCCGGCGGATGCTGCTCAAGGACCCGCCGGAGCGATTCCAGTCGTGCGAGGAGCTGGTGGACGCCCTTCAGGGGCAGCCAATCGCACCGGTCGGGGCGGTGCGGCCGCGCGCGGCGATGCCGCCGATTCCGCCCGACGCGGTGCCGACGCTGGCCAGCCAGGCAACCACGCCGATCGATGCCGCGTCGGTCGACCGGCGGCGCACCCCGACCGAGCGGCGGGCAGAACCGCGCCGGGTGGCCGATCGTTCGGCGGCGCTCAAGGGGTCGGGGCGCTCAACCGCCTGGCTCTGGCTCCTGCTGGCGATCGGTGGCGGCGGGGCGGGGATGTTCTATTACTACAAGGTCCGCGGCTTTGCCCCGGTCGCCGGTATCGCGGCGGCCGACTCCGCCCGCCAGGCCGACTCACTGCGGATGGTAGACTCACTCCGGCGGATGGACTCGCTGGCCGCAGCACTTCCGGCAACCCCGGCCGACACGACCGGGCAGCAGGCGGCGGCCGCCCCGGCCGATTCGGCCGCGTCGCAGACGAACTCACCAGATTCGACCACTCCCGACAGCGCGCCCATCGCACCTGTGCAGACCGCTGAAGCTCCGATTGTCGCGACCTGCGAGCCGGGGCGGGGGTACAATCTCGATCATTCGTGCTTCGACCAGCGCCCCAAGCCGCTCAGCCCAACATTCGTTCCGATTCCGGACGGGGTCGCCCGGATCCCTCGGCCCTCGGTGCTCTGGGTCCAGGTGTCGGCTGAAGGCAAGACACTCAAGGTGCGAGCATCGAGGCCGTCCAATAATCTCCGCTTCGAGCGCGCGGCCCGGGAGCTGGCCCGCACGATCACCTGGCAGCCCGCCAAGAAGAATGGGCTGCCGGTAACCGGCTGGACGCAGTGGATCTTCCGCCCGAACTGAAGCGCCGACTCTATCCCGAGCATTGCTGCCATGCCGACTGTTCATCCGTCCTCGTTCATTGCCCCCACCGCCGCCGTCATGGGCGACGTAACTCTGGGGCAGGACACCAGCGTCTGGTACGGCGCCGTGCTGCGGGGCGACATGGCTCCGATCACCATCGGCGACCGCACCAATCTCCAGGACGGCACCATCGTCCACGTCGACGAGGGCGTTCCCTGCACGGTGGGCCGGCAGGTCGGGGTGGGGCATCGCGCGGTGCTCCATGGCTGCACCGTGGAGGATGACTGCCTGATCGGGATGGGAAGCATTCTGCTGAACAACGTGCGGATCGGCACGGGCAGCGTGGTCGCCGCCGGCTCGGTGATTCCGGAAGGAATGGAAGTGCCGCCGGGGTCGGTGGTCATGGGGGTGCCCGGCCGGATCGTGCGCCGGGTCGATCCGGCGCTGGCCCGGCGGATCGCGTTCACCTGGCAGCACTACGTGACGCAGGCCGGGATCCATCGGAGCGGGCGCTATCCCTTGCAGTTCTCCGCCGAAATCTGAGGGATATCAGTCAACAATTGGACAGTGGGAACAGGGCGGGCCGCTTTCCACGTTTTCCACACAAACCGGTGCGATTGGCCGCCGCAAACCGGCTCTATTAGATTTGTGATGTGTACGTGGGATTTTCGCGCCGCTACGCGTTTTTTCGGTGTATTGTGCGTGACGCCGCCGAACTCTACTTTGGCCTTCCGCGCTGTGGTCTGGCCACAGCAGAGCCAGGCCCGCGGTACCCCGCACTGACTCTTCAATTCGACACGACGAAGTCGGAGATTCGCCATGAATTCCCAGCCTCCTCGGGAACCGGTCCGGCTGTCCCCCAACGCCCTGACCGTCCTCGGCAAGCGATACCTGATCAAGGACGATCACGGCCAGCCTGCCGAGCTTCCTGAGGATCTCTTCTGGCGGGTGGCTCGCACCATCGCCGAACCGGATGCGCGCTACGGTGCGTCCGAAGGGGCGGTGGAGGCGCTCGCCGAGGCGTTCTATGGGGTCATGGTGCAGCGCTACTTCGTGCCCAACTCGCCGACGCTGATGAACGCCGGCCGGCCGCTGGGTCAGCTCTCCGCCTGTTTCGTGCTGCCGGTAGAAGATGCCTTGTCCAACGGCAAGAGCGGGATCTACGACACGCTCCGCTCCATGGCGCTGGTCCATCAGTCGGGCGGCGGCACCGGGTTCAGCTTTTCGCGGCTCCGCCCGCGCAACGACATCGTGCGCTCCACGATGGGCGTTGCCTCGGGCCCGGTCAGCTTCATGAGTCTGTATGACGCGTCTACTGATGTGGTCAAGCAGGGGGGTACCCGGCGCGGCGCCAACATGGGGATCCTGCGGGTCGATCATCCCGACATCATGGATTTCATCACCTGCAAGGATGACACGACCAAGATCACCAACTTCAATATCTCGGTGGCGGTCACCGACGCGTTCATGGCCGCCGTGCGGGCCGGTACGTCGTACGACCTGATTCATCCCCGCACCGGCGAAGTCGTGGGACAGCTCTCGGCGCGCGATGTCTGGGCCCGGATCATCCACGGCGCCTGGAAGACCGGCGAGCCGGGTGTGTTCTTTATCGACCGGGCCAACTATTACAACCCGGTGCCGCACCTGGGGTCCTACGAAGCCACCAATCCCTGCGGCGAGCAGCCCCTCCTGCCGTACGACGTGTGCAACCTTGGCTCGATCAACCTCGGCGCGTTCGTGGCCGATGGTGTCATCGATTGGGACGGCCTCCGCCGCGTGGTGCAGCTTTCGACTCACTTCCTCGAGAATGTGATCGACGCCAACTCGTATCCGCTTCCCGAGATCACCGATCTCGCCCAGCGGATTCGCCGCATCGGGCTCGGCGTCATGGGCTTTGCCGATCTGCTGATTCGCCTGGGCATCCCCTACGACTCGGAAGAAGCGGTCGAGATGGGCCGCAAGGTGCAGCAGTTCGTCGACGAGGAGGGCAAGAAGGAGTCGGAGCGGCTCGCCGGCATTCGCGGCACCTTCCCCGAGTGGGAACAGAGCATCTGGGGCCCCGACGAGACCTGCGCCCGCGGCTCCGACGGCGAGCGGATCCGCCCGATGCGCCGGCTCCGCAACTGCAACGTTACGACCGTGGCGCCCACCGGCACGATCTCGATCATCGCCGGATGCAGCTCGGGAATCGAGCCGCTCTTTGCCGTCGCATTCATGCGGAATCAGGCCGGCGTCCTGATGCCCGATGTCAACGACGATTTCGTGGCGATTGCCCGGCGCGAAGGCTGGTATTCGGATGAACTGATGCAGCGCATCGCGGAGACCGGCAGCATCGCGTTCCCGGAAGTGCCCGACAAGTGGCAGCGGGTGTTCGTCACCGCCAACCACATCAAGCCCGAGTGGCACATCCGGATGCAGGCGGCGTTCCAGGAGTACAACGACTCCGCCATTTCCAAGACCTGCAATTTTGCTCACGACGCGTCGGAGAGCTACGTCGAGGAGATCTATCGGCTGGCGTTCGATCTGGGCTGCAAGGGCGTCACCGTCTACCGCGACGGCAGCCGCGACATGCAGGTGCTCTCCACCGGCTCCACCGCGAAGAAGGTGCAGGAGCAGGCCACTGCGACCGGCAGCGCCGAAGCCCGCGCCGACCTCAACCGCCCCGCGCCCGACCCTGATGTGCTCGGTGAACTGGCCGAAGTGAAGGCCGAGAACGAGCGGCTCCGCGCGTCGGTGCTGGAACTGGAGGCTGAAAATCTTCAGCGCCGGCAGAAGCGCTCGCGCCCCGAACTGCTGCGCGGCACCACTCGCCGGCTGGAAACGCCGCTCGGCACGCTCTACGTCACCATCACCGAAGATGGCAAGGGTCAGCCGTTCGAAGTGTTCATGTCGCTCGGCAAGGCGGGTGGCGCGCTGATGGCCGATGTCGAAGCGCTGGGCCGGCTCATTTCGCTGGCGCTTCGTTCCGGTGTTCCGCTCACCGAGATCTATCGCCAGCTGCGCGGCATCAGTTCTGATCGTGTGATCGGTCTCGGCCCCAACAAGGTGCTCTCGGTACCCGATGCCATTGGCATCGCGATCGAGCGGTATCTCCAGGACAAGCAGGGCATCCAGCAGGAGCTGCTGCCCGGGTCGGCACCGGCTTCGGCCGAAATTGCGCCGGTCGTTTCGCGGCCCGCCGGTCCGAGCGGCGAACAGATGATGATCGAAGGTTTGCGGCCGGTGCTCTCGGGTGCCTGCCCCGACTGCGGCTCGCAGCTGGAGTACGCCGAGAGCTGCGCCAAGTGTCACGTCTGCGGGTTCAGCGAGTGCGGGTGAGCTGACCGGCCTGGGGCCGGTCCCCCGTCCGTGGGACGCGTCGTGGCGTGCCCCCGGGCCCGCAGACGGTCAACGCCCTCCGGCCTCTTTGGCGGAGGGCGTTGTGTATCCCCCTCTTGACATTTTCCCCTGTGTGTTGAAATATCAGCACTGACTCTTGCCCCGAGCTGCCAGTGCCCAAGCAGGACCGCTCTCCCACTGCCGACCTCAGCCGCCGCGAACGGCAGGTGATGGAAATTCTCCACCGCCGCGGCGAATCCACCGTCGCCGAGATCATGCAGGCGCTGCCCGATCCGCCAACCTACTCGGCGGTCCGATCGATTCTTCGCATCCTGGGAGAAAAGCAGCTGATCGAGCATCGCGAGGACGGCCCCCGCTACGTCTACTTCACCGCGCGCCCAACCGACGAAGCGCGCGACGATGTCCTGGCCCACGTGGTTCGTACCTACTTCGCCGGCTCGGCAGAGCAGGCGGTCACCGCGCTGCTGCGGCTCTCCGACGCCGACCTGAGCGATGCCGAAATCGAGCGGCTGCGCCAGAAAATTCGCCGGGCACGCCGCAGCGAGAATCAGAGGCCATCATGAGCCCAGGCGCGCTGTCGTTTCTCGTGTTGCTGGTAAAGATCACCGGCGTGCTGCTGGCCGCTGTGCTGGCTTCAGCCATCATGACGCGCACCGCTGCCAGCTCCCGCCACCTCGTGTGGCTGACCGCACTGGCGGCGCTGCTGCTGCTTCCTGCTGTGGCCAACTGGGCACCGATCACGGTTCCGCTGCTGCCGGCTGTTCCGCCCGCAACTGCCGCTCCGCCATCTCAGCTGGGTTCAGCGATCGATCGCGGCGGCATCGCGACGCCGCTCCCCGAGCCGCAGACGGCTACGGTGCCGACACTGAGCGAACGGGGTGTCACGCCCTCGGTCGCGAATCAGGCGAGCCTCTCACTCGACATCGGTACCGCACTGCTGCTGGGCTGGGCGGCGATCGCGTTCCTGCTGCTGGGTCGTCTGGTGTATGGCGTCTGGTCGGTTCGCCGGATCGTTCGGCGGGCGCGCCCGCTGGACGCTCGTGAGTGGCAAACACCGCTCTACGAAATCGCCGATCGGATGGAGTTGAGCACCGCCCCGCGCCTGGTGCGGAGCACTGAAGTGCAGATGCCGTTTGCCGCCGGGCTGGTTTCACCCATGATCGTCCTGCCCGCCGAAAGTGATGGGTGGAGCGCCGAGCGCCGCAGCGCGGTGCTGGTGCATGAACTCGGTCACGTGCGCCGGCGGGACCTGATTGGCCACACACTCGGCCGCCTCGCCTGCGCCTTCTACTGGTTTCATCCTCTCGTGTGGACCGCGGCTCGGCGGCTCCGGGCCGAGAGCGAACGCGCCTGCGACGATCTGGCGCTGGTGTTTGGCGCGCGGCCGAGCGACTACGCTGAGCATCTGCTGGAAATCGTAACCTGCGTGCGAGATCATCACACGCCGGCGGTGGCACTCGCCATGGCGCACCGGAAGGAGTTCGAAGGACGGATGCTCGCCATTCTCGATCCATCGCTTCGCCGCAAGACTGCGGGGCGACTGCAATCTGCCGGCATCGCCGCGGTGCTGGGCGGATTTGCCCTGCTGCTGGCGGCGGCGGCACCGGTGGCCCGGAAAGCGGCGGTTCGCCCGAGCCCGACTCAGCAGCCGAATCCGGCACAAGCGCCTTGGCTGCAGACATCCGACACGCTGCCCAGCCACACGGCAGCGAATGCTGACACGGCCACCCACTCATCCGCGAAGAGCCGGTCGGCTGCAGCGCCGGAAAAGGCCGAGCGGCTGGTCTCATCGTCGAGCCAGCCTTCGGCGGATCGGGTCAGCGCGCTGGTGCACACGCTGCAGAGCGATCCCAGCGCGTCGATTCGGCGAGTCGCCGCGTGGGGACTGGCCGAATTCACCGACAGCACCGCCGCGATGAAGGCGCTGCTGGCTGCGGTGCAGTCGGACTCCGATGCGAGCGTTCGGGAGATGGCAGCCTGGGCGCTGGGCAACTCTTCCAACGATGGCGGTGCGGCGCCCGTTCTCATCAGCGTGCTCCAGCACGACCGCTCGCCCCAGGTTCGTTACACCGCCACCTGGGCGCTCGGCGCGATCGGCGATCAGTCGGCAGTCACTGCGCTGGCGGCGGTATTGGGTTCGTCGGATCCCAGAGTTCGCGAAATGGCGGCATGGGCGATCGGTGCGTGCGGGCCTGATCGTGCGCCAGCCGCGCTGATCCGAGCGCTCACCGATTCCGCCCGTGACGTGCGAGCATCAGTGGCGTGGGCGCTCTATGCCATCGCGGATCCTGCGTCAGTAAGCGCGCTCAGCTCCGCGTTTACTCGCGAAACCGACCCCGACGTGCGGCTCGATCTGATCCGGGCGCTGGGAGTGGTCGGCGAGCCGGCGGTGGATGCACTGGAGAAGCTGGTAACGTCGCCCGACACGGCGATCCGCCGAATTGCAGTGGCTGAACTCGCACAGGGCGGAGCGTCAGGACCGTGGGTATGGCCTCGGCCGTGGCCTCGCCCCTTTGCCGAGAGCGGTTTTAGCGACTCGGAATAACCGACGCCGAGAATCGGCGCGGCGCATCGCGATGACGTCGCGCCATTTTTCGGAGCAAGTATGCTGAAATTTCAACCTCGTACCGTACGCCAACTGTCCGGAGCTGCCATGCGAATCGTTCCCGTCCTTGCGCTCGCTGCCGCCGTCTTCGTGCGCCCAGCCTCCCACGATGCGCCGACTCAGCCGATTCGCGATCTGATCGCGGCGGGGCATGGCGCGCCCACCGTGCTTTGCGCCCTGGCGTCTCGTTCGGTGGCGAACGGGATCTGGGGTGGCGGATGGGCCAACGCGCCCGACACACCGCTCGGCTCCGCGAATCTTCCACAGGGTCGGCGGCGCGATGATGCCCCGCTGTCGGATCAGGACCGCGCTTTCCTCCTGGACAGCCTCGTCAGTCGAGATGACTGCGTGCGCCAGCTCGATGTGCTTCTGCTGGCCAGTTACGGCGGCGACGAGATCGCCGGCGATCTGGCCGGCCGCCTGACAGCAAGCGACTCCGCGGTTCGGTCGGTCGCAGCCCTGGGGCTTGGCCTGGTCGGCTCGGAACACTCGGTGGATCAATTGCTGCGGAGCGTGCGCGACCACGCCACC
>DASSTY010000438.1:0-10990 GCA_035707585.1 Gemmatimonadales bacterium | reverse complement strand
TCGGATTCGCCATCCTGCTGGCGTCCTGGACCCGGGCCTGTGCCGGGAATTCCTGCCCGTCCATCGAGTCGCTTGATCAATACGACCCCGACCAGGCCTCCAAGGTCTATGCGGCCGACGGCCGGCTGATCACCGATTTCGGGCTGCAGCGCCGAACGGTGGTGCCGCTCAACGAGATTTCCCCGGCGGTCATTGCTGCGTTCATTTCGACGGAGGACCGCCGGTTCTGGGGTCATCACGGCATCGATTACTGGCGCTGCCTCGGGGCGCTGAAGAACGATCTGCTGGCGCTCCGGGCCAAGGAAGGCTGCTCCAGCATTACCATGCAGCTGGCCGGGAACCTCTGGCCGGAAGAGATCAGCCGGCGGGACAAGTCGCTGGGCCGCAAGTTCCGGGAAACCCGGATGGCGCTGGAAATCGAAAAGAAGTACTCCAAGCAGAAGATCCTGGAGATGTACCTCAACCAGATCGATCTGGGGAACCGGGCGTACGGAGTGGAGGCGGCGGCCCAGCGGTATTTCGGCAAGTCGGCCCGCGATCTCAACGTGGCGGAGGCAGCGACGCTGGCCGCGATTCCCAAATCCCCCACCCGGTATAACCCGCGGCGGCATCCCAACTATTCGGTTCAGCGGCGCAACGTCGTGATCAACCTGATGCGCGACAACGGCAAGATCTCCGCGGCCGACGCCGAGCACTGGAAGGCCTACCCGCTGCGGCTCTCCTCCCGCTCCGATTTTTCCGGGGTAGCCGACTACTTCGTGGAGTACGTTCGCCAGGAACTGGACCGCCGCTTTGGCGACGATCTCTACACCCAGGGCTACCGGATCTACACCACGCTCGATCTCGACATGCAGCAGGCGGCGGAGCAGGCGCTGGAAGGCCAGCTCGAAAAGATCGAGAACGGGGACTACGGCAAGTTCCCCCACAAGACCTATCGCGAAATCATGGCGGCGCGCGCCGAGGCGGGAGACGACGAAGACCGCCCCACCAGCGCGTACCTGCAGGGATTGCTGGTGAGTCTTGATCCCAAGACCGGGTACATCCGCGCGATGGTTGGGGGCCGCGATTTCGACGACAGCAAATTCAATCGCGCTACCCAGTCGCGCCGGCAGCCGGGCTCGACCTTCAAGCCGTTCGTCTATTCCACCGCGCTGGAAGCGGGGTATCCGCTCTCCCATATCATCGTGGATTCGCCGCTGGTGGTGCAGATCCCCGATCAGCCCGACTGGGAGCCCAAGGACTTCGAAGCGAACTTCAATGGGGCGCATACCATGCGCTACCAGCTCTTCGAATCGCGGAACATTCCCGCCATCAAGCTCGGCCTGGAGCTCGGTGAGCAGGCGGTCATCAGCGAGGCCACCAAATTCGGGATCACCACCCCGATCCCGCACGTGCCGTCCATCTTCATCGGTTCGGCCGACGTGATTCCGCTCGATATGATCGCGGCATATAGCACCTTTGCCAACCAGGGGTGGCGCACCATTCCCACCGGCATTCTCCGGGTGGAAGACCGCAAGGGCAGCATTCTGTACGAGCCGCCGGTGCGGCGAATCGACGTGATGGACCGGGAACATGCCTGGCTCATCACCGACGTGCTGCGCGATGTGGTGCGTCGCGGCACCGCTGCCAGGACGGTGGGGTCGCGCCTCAATTTCAATGGCACCTGGCTTCCGGCCGGCGGCAAGACCGGCACTACCAACGACGGGTTCGACGTCTGGTTCATCGGCTTTACGCCCGATCTGGTCACCGGTGTGTGGATGGGGTTCGACCAGCCGCAGAAGATCAAGTCCAACGCGCAGGGAGGCCTTCTGGCGGCGCCCGCCTGGGCCGACTACATCCGGGAGATCTACCAGCGGCGCCCGATTCCCGATCCCTGGCCGCGGCCGGCCGACCTGACATTTGCCGAAATCGATAACACCACCGGGTACAAGGCGACGCCGTTCTGCCCGGCCGAGGTGCACGAAATCGAATCGTTCATCCCGGGCACCGAACCGACCCAGTTCTGCCCCATCCACACCGGCTTCGGAATTGTCGGCGGACTGGGCCCGGCGGGGCAGGGAACAGCGCCGGTTTCGCCATCGGCGCCCACCACTACCACGACCGCCGGTGCGACTGCGCAGCCGCCGGCGGCGCCGGCCAACCCGCCCACGATCGGGCCGATGGGAGGCGCCGCGCGCCCGCCGGCGACACCGCCGCCGCCGCGCAGGTAATGCGAGCGCGGCGGCTCCGGGCCGGCTGGGTTTTTCCCGTGGCCGGCCCGCCGATCCGCCGCGGTGCGGTGCTGCTGGACGAACACGGGACAATCATCGCTGTCGGTCCGGCAGACACTGTTCCGCTTCCTCCTGGAGTTCCCGATCAGGATTTTCCCGGTGGCGTTCTCTTTCCGGGGCTGATCAACACCCACACTCATCTGGAGCTGACCGGCTTCGACACCGCCGAGCCGGATGCGCCGTTCGCCGACTGGATCAGGGGCGTTCGCGCGTTCAAGAACCGCCGGCAGCCAGCCGACTTCCATGCGGCGGCGTGCCGTGGACTCGCCGAGTGCCACGGATCGGGCGTCACCACAATTGCCGATACCGGCGACTCCGGGAGCGTGATCGCGGCACTGGCAGACCTGGGCGGGCGCGGCATCTATTACCAGGAAGTGTTCGGGCCCCATCCCGACCAGTGGGCGGAGAGTCTGCTGGGCCTGCAGGAACGGATCGCCGAACTCTCCCGCTTTACATCCCAACAGGTGCGGCTCGGCGTTTCACCTCACGCGCCATATTCGGTGAGCGGTCCGCTCTATCATGCAACCGCCCGATGGGCCCGGGAGACCGGGTGGCCGATGGCGGTGCACATCGCGGAATCGGCCGATGAAAGTGCCCTGCTTGCCGACGCAACCGGGCGCTTCGCCGAGCAGTGGGCCCGCCGGGGCCTCCCGATGCCGCCCCCCGGCCGCTCGCCGGTCGAGTGGCTCGATGAGAACGGCGTGCTCGGCCCGGCCACGCTATGCATCCATGTCGTTCGAGCACACGCCGGCGATATCGCGCGCCTGGCAGAGCGGGGAGCCGCGGTGGCGCATTGCCCGCTTTCCAACCAACGTCATGGTCACGGGAATGCGCCGTTGCGGGCTCTGCTCGACGCCGGCATCCGGGTCGGCATCGGTACCGATTCGGTAGCGAGTGTGGGCCGGCTCGATCTGCTGGCGGAGGCGCGGGCTGCTCGCGAGCTGGCCGGCCTCACCGCTGCCCAAACGCTGGCGATGCTCACCACTGGTGGGGCGGCAGCGCTGGGTATCGCCGATCAGGTTGGCGAACTTCGGCCGGGCCTGGCCGGTGATTGCGCTGTCTGGGAGCTGCCGAACACCGAGTCGGCTGACGCGCCGGTGCTGCTGGAGTCGTGGCTGGCCGGTGCCGGCAAGGTGGTTGCGACGTGGATCGGAGGACGAGAGGTTTACCGCCAATGAAGACTCAGCGGCAGGCAACGATTCTCCGGCTCATTGCCGAGCAGCGGATCGGCAGCCAGGATCAGCTCCGCGAAGCGCTGGCGGGCGAAGGAGTAGTCGTCACCCAGGCGACGCTCTCGCGCGACCTGCGCGACCTCGGGCTCATCAAGGTGACCGACCCCTCCGGCGAAGCCTCCTACGCGCAGCAGCCCGAGCGCAGCTCGCCGCCGGGAATCGACCGCTTGCTGCCATCGCTGGCGCGGAGTGCCGAGGGCGTCGGCGCACTGCTGGTGCTTCGAACCAGTCCCGGCGCTGCCGCCCTGGTTGCCACCGCCCTCGACCAGGCCGGGTGGCATGAACTGCTCGGCACCATCGCCGGCGACGACACCGTGCTGGCGATCGCCCGGAGCCCCAGGGATCGCGAGCTGGTGATGCAGCGGGTCCGCACCCTGCTGGGGTGAGGCGTGCGCCTACTTGCCGCGCTTCCGACCGCCGATTACTAATCAATAACGCTGCGGATCAAGCGTCCGGCACGGGGCCGGCACGCAAGGCGGGAAAGTCGTTTCGTCGCCCTCCGGGTCGAGGAGATAACCGTGCGGTGCCTGGCGCTCAACGCCTCGTTCGAGCCACTGACGATGGTCCCAGTGCGGCGCGCACTCCGGCTCGTCATCGAAGGCAAGGCAGAGATAATAGAATCCGACGGCGACCTGGTCGTTCGAAGTGAACGCCTGTCGCTGCCTCGGCCCGCCATTATCCGCCTCGTCAAATTCGTTCACGTTCCCCGCCGCTTCCGTCGCCAGGTCACCAACACTTTCCTCTTTGCCCGCGACGGATATCGCTGCCAGTACTGCCACCGCGGCCAGGCGGAGCTCAAGCACCGCGAGTGTCTCACGCGGGATCATCTGATTCCGATCTCTCGCGGCGGCGGCAACGAATGGACCAACGTGGTGACCGCATGCAGCTCCTGCAATACGCGGAAGGGCAACCATCTGCCGCAGGAATGCGGGATGCACCCGCTGATGCCGCCGGTGGAACCGCACTTCGTCCACCTGGCGTGGGCGGTCCGCCGCCTCACCGCGACGCAGGCCAAATACATCCAGCTCTTCTACGGCGACGAGGCACTTCGCGCTCTGGGCGGGGTCTGCTGACCCTCGGTTGATCCCGCCTCCCGCCTGACCGGCGCGCCTTCGTGATTTGGATCACGGAACCTGCGCGACGGTTCTATTTCTTCAAAGCAACACCATTCGTCGCTGCTCGCCCGCGACGCCCGGTACCCGCCTTTCCGGTGCGTCGTTCACTGGCACGCGGCCTGCTTTCCAGAATGGCGACTCGCTGATGTGTTGCTTTGACAGGAAGAGGCGTGATGGAGAGCGGAGTTCTACCAGCCGCCGAGCCGATCTTCGCGGCTGGTGTGAGCACGGTGAGAGATCCCCAGACCGCGAGAGCGCGGCCGGGGCGACCGGTACGCGTTCTCCTGATCTGCGATCACATCAGTTTCGGAGACAATCTCCACGGCTCCGGCCGAATGCTGCTGGAGCTGGCCGGCGCGTTCGATCGATCCCGAGTCGAAATCTTCCCCTGCATCATTCAACAGAGCGGTGAACTGGGCCGGCGGCTGATCGCCGAAGGCGCTCCGCTGCATTTTCTGGAGCAGAATCGCTTCAGCCCCGCCCCGCTCTGGCTGATCCACCGGTTGATCCGGCGTCATCAGGCCGACGTGGTGCACGCCTGGGATTTTGGCGCCAGCACCTTCGGGCGGCTGGCCGCGATCGCTGCCGGCATCCCCGCCATCATCCACGTGCGGTCGCACCACAGCCGGTTCCAGCGCCGCGGCTATCCGATCTACGCCGAACTGGCGTATCGGTCGCTCGCGCCGCTCACCGCACGCGCGGTGGCGATCTCCGAAACGATTCGGCTCTTCGCGATCGACCGGATGGGATTTCGCCCGCAGCAGATCGTTACGCTCAACAATCCGGCGCACCGCGGGAGCAGACGGGTACCCGATCCGGCAGCTGTTGCCGCTCTGCGGCTCCGCTATCAACTGCCGCCGGAAGTCCCGGTGATCGGCGCGGTGACGCGGTTCTTCCCCGTGAAGGGGATTCACGTGCTCCTCGATGCGATGCCGGCGGTGATGGCGGCCTGTCCCGATCTTCATCTGGTGCTGGTGGGCGATGGTCCCGAGCGCTCCGGGCTGGAATCACAGGCGCGGCGGCTCAACATCGCCGATCGCGTCCGGTTCGCCGGGTTCCGCCGTGATATCGAGGAGCACCTCGCGCTCTTTACCGCGTCGGTGGTGCCGTCGCTGGAAGAAGGGATGGGCAACGTCGCGATCGAGTCGGTCGTGGCGGGCGTGCCGGTCGTGGCCTCGCGCGAAGGAGGGCTCCCCGAAGTCGTACGCGACGGCGAAAGCGGGCTGCTGGTGCCGACGGGCAATGCGCCCGCACTCGCCGCCGCGCTGATTCGCCTGCTCACCGAGCCGAGTCTGCTGGCTCACCTGGAGGCCGGCTGCCTCCGCGACCGCGATCGCTTCGACATGGACAGCTATCTCGACCGTCTCGAAGCGCTCTACCGGGATGTGAGCGGCGTGGAGGCGCCGGCGTGAGTGGACTGGAGCGAATCGCTGTCATCGTTCAGGCACGCGTCAGCTCAACCCGGCGTCCCGGGAAGGTGCTGCACCGGGTAGCCGGCCGCCCGCTGCTGGGATTTCTGCTGGAACGGCTGGCCCACTCCGCCAGTCATCTTCCGATCATCGTCGCCACCTCCACTGACCCGAGCGACGACCCTCTGGTGGAGTACTGCCGCGGTGAGGGCGTCGAGACCTTCCGCGGATCGCTGATCGACGTGGCCAGCCGCTTCGCCGATGTCGCCCAATCCTGCCGGCTCGACGGATTTGTCCGCCTGAACGGCGACAGCCCGCTGCTCGACCCTGCGCTGGTTACCCGCGCGCTCGCGCTGTTCCGAACTCAGCCGGCCGACCTCGTCACCAACGTGCACCCGCGGACCTTCCCGCGCGGCGAATCGGTCGAGATGATCAAGGCATCGGCCTTCCTGGCGGCCTTCCATCGCATGCGGGAGCCGGCTGACCGCGAGCACGTCACCCGCTGGTTCTATCGGCATCCCGATGCGTTCACGATCCGCAACTTCGCCGCCGACTCTCCCCACCCCGATCTGCAGCTCGCGGTCGACACGCCTGACGATCTGGCCCGGTTCGAAGCGATTGTGACGCTGATGGAGAGACCCCAGTGGACCTATGGCCTGGACGAAGTCATAGCGCTCAGCCAGGCAGTGAGCTCCCGCCGCGTGCCGGCATGACCCGCCTGCGGGCCGCGGTGCTGGGGCTCGGCGTTGGCGAGCAGCACATCCATGGGTATCGCAGCCATCCGGAATGCGACGTGGTGGCGGTCTGCGACTTTGCCGACGACAAGCTGGCCATGGCCCGCGAACGATACCCCGAGCTCCGCGCCACTCGCGAAGCCAATGAGATCCTGGATGATCCCGGGATCGATGTCGTCTCGGTGGCCACCTACGACAACTTTCACCGCGACCAGATCGTCCGGGCCATCGAGCGCGGCAAGCATGTCTTCGTGGAAAAGCCGGTCTGTCTTTCCGTGGCCGAAGCGGAGGATGTGCGGGCGGCGCTCAAGGCCCATCCCGGAGTGCGGCTCTCCTCCAACCTGATTCTCCGGCGCTCTCCCCGATTTCTCGAACTGCGGGAGCAGATCCAGGCCGGCGAGTACGGCCGCCTCTACTACCTCGAGGGCGACTACAACTACGGCCGGCTCCACAAGATCACCGAGGGATGGCGAGGCCGGCTCGACTTCTATTCGGTGGTCTACGGCGGCGCCATCCATATCGTGGACCTCCTCCTCTGGCTCTCGGGGGAGCGGGTCACCGAAGTCACCGCCTTCGGCAACGCGATTGCGTCCGGGGGCAAATTCCGCTTCGCCGATCTGGTGGCCTCCCTCCTTCGGTTCGAGAGCGGTTTGGTGGCGAAGGTCACCGCGAACTTCGGTTGTGTCTACCCACATTTTCACTCGCTCGCGGTCTATGGCACGCGCGCCACGTTCGTGAATGGGCTCGACCGGGCGCTCCGCTACGACACCCGAGACCCGGAGCAGCCGCCGCGCGCGATTACCACGCCCTATCCCGGCGTGGCGAAGGGTGACCTGCTGTACAGCTTCATCGAGGGGATCCGGCGGGGTACCGACCCGCTGGTGACTGAAGAGGATGTGTTCCGCACCATGTCGGTCTGTTTCGCGATCGAGCAGGCCACCCACGAGCGGTGCGCCGTCCCGGTCCGCTATCTGTAGAGGCTGCCTGTGACCACCATCACACCGTCGAAAACCGTCGCCTTCGGCCGCCCCATCATCGGGCAGGAAGAGAAGGACGCCGTCCTTGCCGTGCTGAGCGGACACACCCTCACTCACGGCCCCCTGGGAAAGCAGTTCGAGGCCGATTTCGCGGAGTGGACCGGTGCACCCTATGCGGTATCGCTCGCCTCGTGCACTGCTGCGCTCCATCTGAGCTATTTCTGGCTGGGATTGGGACCTGGTGACGAAGTGCTTGTTCCGGCCGAGAGCCATGTGGCCACCGCCCACGCCGTGGAGCTGGTCGGCGCACGTCCGGTGTTCGTGGATGCCGAACCGGAAACCGGGAATATCGATCTGGAGCAGGCGGCCGCTGCCATCACTCCGCGGACCCGTGCCATATCGGTGGTGCACTATCTCGGCATGCCGGTCGACATGGACCGCGTCCGGAAGCTGGCCCGCCGCCACGATCTCTTCATCGTGGAAGATTGCGCGCTCGCGATCGGCAGCCGGTTCCGGGGAATCCACGCCGGGCTCTGGGGCGACGTCGGCTGCTTCTCGTTCTATCCGGTAAAGCACATAACTACCGCCGAAGGCGGGATGCTGACCACCCGCCGCGCCGACATCGCCGAAGGGATCGCCAAAGCCCGGGCCTTTGGAATCGACCGAAACATTCCAGCCGAGCGGAAGGTGCCGGGGATGTACGACGTCGAAGGACTCGGCTTCAACTACCGGCTCAACGAGCTGGGCGCGGCGCTCGGAGTGGAGCAGCTCAAGCGGGTGCCCGGCTTCCTGGCCCGCCGGCGCGCCAACTACGACGCGCTGAGCCGCGGGCTCGATGAAATTGCTGAAGTGCGGCGGCTCAGGTCTACCGGAGGAGAGTTCGAGAGCAGCTACTACTGTCACTCGGTTGTGCTGAACGATGCCCTGGCACCGCGCCGAGTTGAGCTGATGGCGGCGCTCAAGCGGCAGGGCGTTGAAACCAGCATCTACTACCCGCACGCACTGCCACAGCTCACCTACTACCGCGACAAGTACGGGCTCGATCACAACAGCTGCCCGGTGGCCACTCATTTGAGCGACAGCTCGGTGGCACTCCCGGTGGGGCCGCATCTCGATCCCGACGACATGGATTACATCGTCGCCTCGCTCAAGCAGGCGATCGTGGAGGTGAGCTGAAATGACCTCTCTGGCCAATCGGCGGGTGGCGCTGGTAGGCGGCGCCGGCTTCATCGGACACAATCTTGCGCTCCGGCTCAAGGAGCTGGGCGCCGACGTTACCGTGATCGACAGTCTCGCGGTCAACAACTTCTACAGCGTTCGGAAGGATGTGGGTGCCGACGGTGACTCCGAACTGTACCTCAGGGTCATCCAGCAGCGGCTCGACCTGCTGCGGGATCACGGTATTCCCCTCTTGGTGCTCGATTCGCGCGATTATCACCGGCTGTCCGAAACGATCGCTGAGCTGAATCCCGACGCGCTGGTGCATCTGGCGGCGGTGGCCCACGCCAACCGTTCCAACAAGGATCCCCACAGCACGTTCGATCACAGCCTCCGCACCCTGGAAAACGCGCTCGACGTTGCCCGCTCGCGGAATCTGAATATCCGCCAGTTCGTCTACTTCTCGTCCAGCATGGTGTACGGAAATTTCACCGCCGAGTCGGTCACCGAGGACACCGTCTGCGAGCCGCTGGGCATTTACGGCGCGCTCAAATTTGCCGGCGAAAAGATGGTGATCGCCTACAACCAGGTGTTCGGGGTGCCCTACACGATCATCCGCCCGTCGGCGCTGTACGGCGAACGGTGCATCAGCCGGCGGGTGGGGCAGATCTTCATCGAGAGCGCACTCAAGGGGCAGGAGGTCCGGATCAACGGCGACGGCTCCGACCGGCTCGACTTCACCTACATCGGCGACCTGGTCAACGGAGTGGTGCAGGTGCTCACCCGAGACGAAGCCCTGGGAGAGGTGTTCAATCTTACCTACGGCGAGTCTCGTTCGATCGGCCAGATGGCCGACATTCTCTCGGAGAAATTCCCCGAGGTGGCCATCCAGTATCTCCCCAAGGATCGCCTGATGCCCAAGCGGGGCACCCTCTCGGTCGAAAAGGCGCGGCGCCTGATCGGCTACCGGCCGGAGTGGCCGCTGGAGCGGGGATTCCCGGCGTATATCGACTGGTACCGATCGCTGGTGGGTGCGCCCGCCGTGGCGGCGGCCTGAGCCGGCCGATGACACTTGCGATGACGATTCGCCAGCCCGCCGCCGGGGTGGATGCGCGGCTGGTGGCCGGGCGCGTGCTCCGGATCCGCGCGCTGGAGGAATCGCTCGACCGCCTCTTTGAGCGGGGTGCGATCAGCGGCACCTATCATCGCTGCATCGGGCAGGAGGCCACCGCCGTCGGGGTCACCTACCTGCTCGATCGCGAGCGCGACTTCGTCGTCAGCAACCACCGGAATCACGGCCATTATCTCGGCTTCACTGACGATTACGCGGGATTGATGGCCGAACTCCGCGGGGAGCCGGAGGGTGTGAGCGGCGGGCGCGGCGGCAGCCAGGTGATTCACGGCCATCGCTTCCTCTCCAACGGAATACTCGGCTCCACCATTCCGGTGGCGACCGGCATTGCACTCGCGCTCAAGCGCGACGGGCACGGCGGCATCGCTGTCTGCTTCATGGGAGATGGCGCGCTGGGCGAAGGCGTGGTGTACGAAGCCTTCAACATGGCGGCGCTCTGGAAGCTGCCCGTGCTTTACGTGCTGGAACAGAATGGGATGGCGCAGTCGGCCGCCAGCGAGACGATTCTGGCGGGGTCGATCATGGGCCGGTTCGCGGCGTTCGGTATTTCGGCCGCCGAAATCACCTCGACCGATCCGTTCGAAGTCATCGAAGCCACCAGGCCGGTGCTGGCCGGATTGCGGGAGGGAAGCGGCCCGGCGGCGCTCATCGTCAATGCGCCCCGGCTCTGTGCCCACAGCAAAGGCGACGATCCTCGCTCCGGGCAGGAACTCGATGCGCTGCGGAGCGGCGACCCGGTGCGGCTGCTGGCCGACTGGGTGACAGACTTTGCCGAGGTGGAGCAGCAGGCACGGGCCGAGATCGCCGAGCTCGCGGAGGGCGTTGGATGAGATATCTCGACGCGCTGCGGAACGGGCTGGCCAATATCCTTGCCGGTGATTCACGAGCGCTTCTCCTCGGCGAGGACATACTCGATCCCTACGGTGGCGCGTTCAAGGTAACGCGCGGGCTCAGCGCCACCTT
>DASSTY010000437.1:0-7342 GCA_035707585.1 Gemmatimonadales bacterium | reverse complement strand
AGCGCCTTCCTCCGCGGCAACCGGGGGCAGGTCTGGCTGCATGCGGCTGTATGGTTCGAACTCCAGATGGGGGCGAGGCGCCGCGATGAGCAGCAGGCATTGGACAGCTTGGTGGAACCGTTTGTCGAAACCGGACGAGTGCTCGTGCCGTCGGCAGACGCCTGGCGCCAGGCGGGCCGAATTCTGGCGCATCTCGCGGAAGATCATGGGGTAGACGTCCGTCGCAGTTCGATCCATCACGATGCCCTCATCGCCGCATCATGCAGGGAACGGGCATTCACGATCGTCACAAACAACCAGACCGACTTTGCGCTGATCGCCCGGTATCTCAGCAGATTGTCGTTCGTACTCCCGTATTCCTGAATGGTCGATCAGCGAGAGCATCCTTCCCGCAATCAGGCTTCCGCGAGCGCTCCATGGCCAGCGACCAGAGCTTTGTTGACTACGTAATCGAGCAGATGGCGCTCGGCGACCGCCTGACTCACAAGAAGATGTTTGGCGAATACGCCCTGTACGTCGACGGCAGGGTCGTCGCGTTCATCTGCGACAACAGTCTCTTCATCAAGCCATCGCGCGCCGCGGCCGAGCTGGCACCCGATCTGCCCCAGCGGCCGCCGTACCCCGGCGCCAAGGACTATCCGGTAGCCGACGAGCTGCTCGACGACTCCGATGCGCTCCACACACTGGTCGCGGAAACCGCCGCCCTGATGCCGCCTCCCAAACCGAAGAAGCCGCGCCAACCGAAGCGCCGCCCCCGGAATTGAGCGGCGAGCCGACCCGAGATCTTGTTTGCGAGCCCGCCCGAGCCGAGGTACTGTTAGCCGATGCAGCCCCTTCGCTATTCGATCAACGTCACCCTGGACGGATGCTGCGATCACCGGGCCGTTATTCCCGATGCCGAACTGCACGACCACGCGGCCGAGAACATCGCGGAGGCCGATGCCCTGCTGTTCGGTCGCGTTACCTACCAGATGATGGAAGATGCATGGCGCCGGCCGGCTGAGACGGGCGTCAAACCGGACTGGATGGACCAGTGGATGCTGTCGTTCGCCCGGACGATCCATCGCGCCAGGAAATACGTGGTGTCGAGCACCCTGGATCAGGTCGATTGGAATGCCGAACTGTTACAGGGCGACCTGGAGCGAGCGGTTCGGCGCCTCAAGGAGCAGCCGGGGAAGGGGCTCCTGGTTGGAGGCGTCCAGCTCCCGCTGGCGCTGGCGGAACTGGGATTGATCGATGAATACGAATTCATCGTGCAGCCCAGAGTGGCGGGTCACGGGCCCACTCTGCTGGCGGGTCTCTCCAAGCCGCTCGACCTCGAACTGGTGAGCCGAGTCGAACTCAGTCCCAACGCGGTGGCGATGCGGTACGCCGTAAGAGGGAGGAGCGTGTGAAACAGACCGCCCGCGCGCACTTCAGGATCGGGAACTGGGACGAATCCGCCTACAGCGAAGGCGACAATCTGCCCAAGATGACTCGGGCCAGCGTCACCAAGAGCTACACCGGCGATCTCGATGGCGAAGGCCGGGTCGAGTACCTCATGATGTACCGCAGCGACGGCTCGGCTGCCTTCGTTGGACTCGAGCGATTCGTTGGCAGGATTGGCAATCGCAGCGGCAGCTTTGTGCTCCAGCGCACCGGCGTCTTCGAAGGCGGCCAGGCCAAAGAGTCCTACTCGGTGGTCCCGGGGTCGGGCACCGGAGAGCTGAGCGGGCTTGCCGGCAGCGGCACGTCGGCAGTGGGCCACGCTTCCGAGCATCCCTTCGCGCTCGACTACGAATTACCATAATCAAATCGCGCAGCCAGGAACCCCGAAGCGGCACCACCCCTCTGCATCGGAGCACCCCATGAGGCGAGTCACCGGTATCGGCGGCATCTTCTTCAAGGCCAAGGACCCCGCCGCGCTCGGGGCCTGGTACAAGCGCCATCTTGGAATCGATGTGCAGCCGTGGGGCGGGGCAGCGTTCGACTGGGCCGACGCGGATGGCAAGCCCACCGGCGGAACGACCGCCTGGCTGATTGCGCCGCAGGACACCCAGCAGTTCGCGCCCAGCAGCGCGTCGTTCATGGTGAACTATCGGGTGGACGACCTCCACGCGCTGATCGACGCACTGAAGAAGGAAGGCTGCAACGTCCTCGACAAGATCGATGATTCCGAGTACGGCCGGTTTGGGTGGGTGATCGATCCGGAGGGGAATAAGGTTGAGCTGTGGGAGCCGGCGGCCGATCAGTGAGATAGCCGGCGGTTCAGCGCAAGTTCCCGGGGACGGGTGATGTCAAGCGTCGCGGCGCGCCAGCGCCGCGGAGACGAAGCGCAGCAGGTCTTCCGGCTTGAACGGCTTCTCGATCAGCTCGCCGCCGGGGGCGGCCGCTTCGATTCGCTCCCGGTCATCGAGCCGCCCTGACATCAGGAGAATCGGCAGATCGGGCCAGCGCTCTCTCAGGCGTTGGGCCAGCGCGGCGCCATCCATTCCCTGCATGATGAAGTCGGTCAGCACGAGGTCGGGTCGGCCGTGGCGGCCGACCAGCTCCATCGCTTCGGACCCGTCGCTCGCCTGCAGCACTCGGCAGCCGCCGGCCTCGAGCGTCCGCACGGCGAGTTCCCGGATTGCCGGCTCGTCGTCCGCCACCAGCACCGTGGCGCCCGCCAGCACGTTGGGCAGCAGCTCGCGGGCATGATTCGTCGGCAAGCCCGGAGCCGGAGCCTGCAGCAGCGGGAAATAGAGCGAGATGGTGGTGCCGGCTGCCGGCGCGGTTTCCACGGTGAGATAACCACCCAGTTCCTCCAGCAGCCCCGCCAGCGTCGGGAGTCCCAGGCCGGTGCCCTGGCCGACCGGTTTGGTGGTGAAGAACGGCTCGAAGATGTGTCCGGCGATTTCCGCGTCCATGCCCGTTCCGGTATCGGCCAGAGCCACGACGCCGTACCGGCCGTGCGGAATGGGTCGGCCGCTCACCTGGTCTGGAATATCCGAGTCGACCACGACCGCGCGGGTGGAGAGAGTCAGCGTCCCGCCGGTGGGCATGGCGTCCCGCGCATTGAGCACGAGGTTGGTTACCATCTGTTCGAGGTATTGCAGGTCCACCTCGATCGCATCGGCGCATCCGTAGCTGGTTACCAGCCGGCTTTCACCCCCGAGCAGCCGCTCGATCATCGGCACCATGCCCTTGACTGCCGTGTCGACGACGACCGGCTCCGTTCTGGGCGCCACCTGCCGGCTGTAGGAGAGGAGTTGCCGCGCGACCGAGGCCGCGCGATCGGCCGCCCGCTGAATCTGCCTGATGTCGGGCCGGTGGTCCGCAGCCACCTCAGGATCCTGCAGCAGAAAATGGCTGAACCCCAGTACCACCGTCATGGCGTTGTTGACCTCGTGCGCGACCCCGCCAGCGAGCCGCCGTACCATTCCCAGCTTCTCCGCCTGCGCGTGCAGCTCTTCCGCCCGCATCTGATCGGTGATATCGGTACTGGTACCGAGCCAGCCGGTGATGGCGCCGTCGGTCCGTTTGATGGGGAGCGCTCGCGAGAGGAACCAGCGGTAATTGCCGTCGCGGCCTCGCACCTGGTGAGTGGCCTCCCACGGTTCACCGGTCGCCAGGCTCGACTGGAGGCCGGCCTCGATTCGGCTGGCGTGCTCCGGGTGCTCGAACCGGAGCCAGTCAGCCGCCTCCTCTGAGGTGGCGCCGGTGTAGTCGAGCCAGCGCTGGTTGACCCAGTAGCGGTGGCCGCGAGCATCGGCCATCCAGGCCAGCTGCGGGATGGCGTTGGCCAGAGTGCGGAATCGGGCCTCTTCGGTCCGCAACTCATCTTCGGCGCGACGGCGTGCGGCGGCCGCCCGGTAGATCTCCAGGCCATGGCGAATCGCGGCCGCGACGCGCTCGGGGGTGAGCGACGCCTTGGGCAGGTAATCGGCGGCGCCGGTTTTCATCAGCTCGACCGCGATGTCCTCATCGCCGCGGCCGGTGAAGATCACCACCGGGGTCTGCGGCACCGCTCGGCGCAGCTCCCGCAGCAGGGTGGTTCCGTCCTCGCCGGGGAGGTGCCAGTCGAGCAGCACGCAGTCATACGGCTGTTCGCCGAGTCGGCGCAGCGCGTCCCGGCCCGACGAAACGTCATCCATCCGCGCTTCGAGATGAGACTGCATGACACAGCGGCGTACGGCGAGCCGGTCGAGCTCGTCATCGTCGATCACCAGGAGGCGCAGCGGGTTCGGCACGGAAATCACGGCCGCGCGCTCAGGGCAGTTCGACCAGAGACCAGTACTTGTTGAGCGCCACCATCAGCTCCCGGAAGCTCTCGAAGGTCACCGGCTTCACCAGATACCCCGCCACGTTCAGGTTATAGGCCCCGATCTTGTCGCGCTCGTCGTTCGACGTGGTGAGCACGACGACAGTCGTGTGGCGCAGCTCGGGAGATCGGCGCAGTTCCTGGAGGAACTCGATCCCGTTCATTCGCGGCATGTTGAGGTCGAGCAGTACGATCCGCCGATCCGCGGGAACCGCGCCGCTCCGCAGCATGTCCAGCGCCTCCAGCCCGTCACTGGCAACGAAAAGCGGGTTTGCGATATGGCTCTTGGCGAACGCTCGCCGGACGTTCATCACGTCCACCTCGTCGTCCTCGACCAGCAGAATGTTGAGCACCGGGTTGGTCATTCGCGCGCTCCGTCGTGGAAGGTCCGCGGCCAGGTAAAGCGGAAGGTCGCGCCGCGGCCGGGTGCGGAGTCGAGTGAAACCTGTCCTCCGCGAGTCTCGACAATCTTCTTGACCACCGACAGCCCGACGCCGGTGCCTTCGATCCTGTCCCGAGGTGCCAGCGTCTGGAAGATGCCCCAGATCCGTTCCTGAAACTCAGCCGGAATCCCCGGGCCGTCGTCGCGCACGGCGAACTCGACGGCATCATCGAGGTCGCGCCACTCCACACTGACCTCGGCTTTGCGCCCGTTGGCTCCCGCGTACTTCACCGCATTCCCGATCAGATTCATGAATACCTGCTGCAACGGCACCCGCTCGGCGGGGACGCTCGGCATTTCGGGCGCCACGTGAATATGAACGTGGGGCGGAGGTGCCATCAGTTCGATCACGTCCTGCACCAGTGCGCCGGTGTCCACCTGTTCCGGAGGTCCCATGGCGCGGCCGGCGCGAGAATAGGTCAGAATGCCGTCGATCAGCGCCTCCATCCGATGGACTCGGATCTGGAGGAGCCGCATGTGATCGGCGGATTCCTCCGGCAAACGGTCGCCCAGGTCATCCTGGACCCACTGTGCCAGGTTGGCGATCCCGCGCAGTGGCGCCTTCAGATCGTGGGACGCCACATAGGCAAACTGATCGAGCTCGCGGTACGCTTCGATTGTGGCGGCCTTGGCATGCTCGGCCGCGTCCCGCGCCGCCTGGGTTTCCTGCAGCGACGCCAGCAGCTCCCGATTGCTCTGCTCGAGCTGCCGGGCCTGCGCGCTCAGCTCCTCGGTCTGCGCGCCCAGTTCCTCCGTCTGGGCACTCAATTCTTCCGTCTGGGTCTCCAGCTCGATCGCCTGCTCCTCGAGCTGGCGGTTGAGCCGGGCCAGTTCCTCGCTCCGGCGAGCCGCTTCCGCGTGCGCGGCCTCTTCCGCCGCCAGCCGCTGAGCCTGTTCCTCGGCCCGGCGCTGTTCGGTGAGATCCCGCGTGACCTTTCCGAAGCCCAGCAGCTCGCCGGCGGGGCTCCGCAGCGCGGTAATGACAACATTGGCCCAGAATCGTGAGCCATCTTTCCGGACTCGCCAGCCCTCGTCCTCAAAGCGGCCCTCGCGCGCCGCGACCTCCAGCTCGTGCTGCGGCCACCCGCTCGCGACCGCCTCCTCGGGGTAGAAGAGGGTGAAGGATTGTCCCAGGATTTCATCCGCGGAGTATCCTTTGATCCGCTCGGCGCCCGCGTTCCAGCTGGTGACGCGTCCCTGGGGGTCGAGCATCAGAATGGCGTAGTCCTTGACCGCCGCGACGAAAAGACGGAACTGTTCGTCGCTGGGATATCCTTCGGGAACATCAGCTTGGGTGCCGTTCATGTCGCCCTCCGGCTGGCCCGTTGCGATGCACGCTGCCAGCTCCCTGCGTCGTCAAGCTAACTCGCGAAATCAGCGGGGCCAACGGCGCCCTGAACCGGTGTCCTTGCCCGGTATCGTACCAATGATGTACGCTAAAAGACAGGCCGCGCGATGTCGCCGCCGGACCGAACCCATTCACGCCACGACTGCGCTCGATTGGAGCCCGCCAATGGCTCAGCATCCCAGGAATACCATCTGTCTCTGGTACGAACGCGACGCCGAGGAGGCAGCGCGGTTCTATGCCAGGACCTTTCCCGATTCGTCGGTCGGTCAGGTGTTTCGCGCGCCCAGCGACTTTCCCGGTGGCAACAGGGGCGACGTGCTGACAGTGCAATTCACCGTGCTGGGCATTCCCTGCCTGGGACTCAACGGGGGACCGACATTCCAGCAGACCGAAGCCTTCTCGTTTCAGATCGCCACTGCCGACCAGGCCGAGACCGACCGCTACTGGAACGCCATCGTGAACAACGGCGGCCAGGAAAGCGCCTGCGGCTGGTGCAAGGATCGCTGGGGTGTCTCGTGGCAGATCACGCCGATCGCTCTCACCGAAGCACTGGCCGACCCCGATGCTGCGGCCGCCCGGCGGGCGTTCGATGCCATGATGCAGATGGGGAAGATCGACGTTGCCGCCATCGAAGCAGCCCGCCGTGGCTCGCGATGACCGATCTGATCGGGCGCGAAGCGTGCATTCCCAATCCGGCGCTTCAGGTACTGGGCTTTCTGATCGGCGAGTGGCGGACCGAAGGTGTTCATCCGCTGCTGCCGGGTAAGGCGCTGCATGGCCGGACGAGCTTCGCCTGGGTGGACGGCGGCGCATTTCTGATCATGCGCTCGGAGATCGACGAACCGGAGATTCCGAGCGGAATCGCGGTCTTCGGGACTGATGACGATACCGGCGAATGCTCGATGCTCTATTTCGACGAGCGAGGGGTGTCGCGCCGCTATGACGTGGAGTTGCGGGCGGATCGGCTGCACTACTCGCGGCACAACGAAACGTTTTCGCAACGATGCACCATCACGCCGGACCAGGGCGGCAGCCGGATGGTCGCCCGCGGGGAGATGAAGCGCGGCGAAGCGTGGGAGCCGGATCTGCAGCTCACCTACACGCGGATCAGTC
Source organism: Gemmatimonadales bacterium (assembly GCA_035707585.1). Lineage (GTDB taxonomy): Bacteria > Gemmatimonadota > Gemmatimonadetes > Gemmatimonadales > GWC2-71-9 > DASSTY01. The sequence goes on along the minus strand of DASSTY010000437.1, from coordinate 157 downwards.
AGGGACAGGAGTAACCGTGGATCGAGTTCCCGGCGAGTCGTCCGACACGGCGCAGGCCGATCTGCAGACGCTGTTCAGCCATGTGATGAGTATGGCGCATCGCCTGCTCACCAGTAACGGCGGATTCTACCCATTCGGCGCCGCCATGCGCCCGGAT
>DASSTY010000436.1:0-2251 GCA_035707585.1 Gemmatimonadales bacterium | reverse complement strand
GGAGCGGCTGGCGGCGGGCCAGCGCCAGTATTCCGAAGCGCAGGCCCAGGCCGGCTGATCAGCAGCGGTTATCGGACCCCTGCGTCTCGCACTTCTTACTGGTGGTGCTGTCGGTAGAAGTGGAGCTGGTGGTCCCGGTTGTCGTGGCCGCCGTTGCCTTGGCGCCGCCGTCGAAGCTGGCCGGCGTCGGGCCGGTTCCGTCAGCAGAGCAGCCGGTGGCCAGGGTGGCGCCGACCGCCAGGGCGAGTGCAGCGACGAGGGTGCGGGTGCGTAGCATTAGTGCCTCTCTGGTTTGAGTATCTCGGGGGTTAAGCGCCAAAATGCACCGGTGTACCGAAAAAAGTTAGGGCAGATTTGCGACATTCAGGGGCCGCTTTGCCACGAATTGGGGTGGTCGCAGCCATTCCGGGTGAAAATCTGGCAGCCCTCGCGACGGCGGCCCCGGACCGGTACGACTTCCGGCCGGTGCGCCAGTGGACCGAATTAACCGAGGCGGTCCGGGGCTGGCCGGTCGAGATGGCGGTGGTCGATCCGCAATGGCGAACCGACGGCCTGGAAGCATTGGAACGGTTCCGGATCATGTTCCCGTCGTTGCCGGTCCTGATCTATACTCGGCTGGCGCCAGAAACTGCCGGACCGCTGCTGGCACTGGCCGGACTCGGGGCCCAGCGGGCCCTCTTCTACGGACTTGATGACGACCCCGAGACGCTGAGGTCGGTCCTGAACCACGGATGGGAGCAAAGTGTCGCGTGCCAGGTGTTGCGCGCTGTGACCGGGCTCATACAGGACGTCCCGTCTCGGCTCCAGCAGGCGCTCGACAGCACGCTTTGTGCCTCGGGTCCGTTCCCGACGGTCGACGCGTTGGCCGAGCGGGCGCAGGTACGGCGCCGCACCTGTGAACGGTGGTTTGCCCGGCGCGGGTTGCCCTCGCCGCGCACGGTGTTGATCCTGGGCCGGCTGCTCCAGGCGCATCGGCTGCTGCTCGATCCGGGTTACAACGTCGAAGACGTCGCACTGAAACTCGGCTTTCGCCGATCGAAGACGATGCAGATGCATTTCCGCGAAGTGTTCGGCATGACCGCGGGCGAAGCACGGCTGGGTCTCACTCCAGCTGCTGCACTTGCCAATGTGGCGAGCCGATACTTCGCTCACCCCTGGACCGCATCGCAGGCGGCCTCATGAGCATCCGGATCCTGATCATCGACGACGAGCCCGTGTTGCGGCGTGCCCTCGAGCGGGCACTTCGCCACATGGGGCACGAAGCGATATCGGCGGCCGACGGCCATTCCGCCTATCACACGCTGGAGCACGAATCGGTCGATCTGATTCTGCTCGACCTGCGGATGCCCGACATTCCCGGCGCGACGCTCTTCCTGGCGCTGATCCGCCGGTGGCCGGAACTGCAGGGCCGAATCGTGCTGATGAGCGGCGACATCGAAGCGGTCACCGACGAGTGGCCCGCCCCGCTGCGGAACGCGCCCCATCTCGCCAAGCCGTTCGGGCTCGATTCTCTCGAAGCTACCGTGACCGCCGTGCTCGCGGGCAATCAGCCGTTCCGGCGCCAGAGCAACGGCGGGTGCTGAGCGCTACTCCTCCGGGTGCGCCGGTGCTCGACCCACTCGTTACCCTCCGCGAATATCGACATCTGGCCCCCTGGGGGCTGCGCGATCTCGCCGCGCTGGCCGGCGGGATTCTCGATGCGTCCGGGGTGATCCCGATCAACGCGGCGGCGCGGGCGCGCCCCAGCGAGCGGACCATCCGGTTCTACGTGGCGCACGGGCTGGTGAACCCGCCGGAGGGCCGGGGCACCGCCGCGATCTACACCTACCGGCATCTGCTTCAGGTCCTGGCGATCAAGCTTCGCCAGATGGAAGGTGCTACACTTGAGAAGCTCCGCGCGGAGTTCCAGGAATCGACCGGCGATACGATCGAGCGCCGGGTCGCCGCCGCGCTGGGACCATCGCTCCCTCGGCCCGCCGATCTGCGGCTCCTGCAGAAGCCCGGCACCGCCCGGGGACGGGTTGGGCGAGCGTTGCAGGCGTGGCTGGTCGCCCCCGACGCCGAATCGGCGCGGGCGGAGAGCTGCCGCCGCATCGCGGTTTCTCCCGGAGTGGAGCTCCTGATCGACGGAGATCATCCACTGGTTCGGCTTGGCACCGAGTCAGCCGCCATCGCCGAGGCGTGCAGGGAGGCGCTGAGCCAGCTTCTTGCCGCCGACGATCGGCCGGCGTAGTTCACCTCTCCCCTCGAG
>DASSTY010000435.1:0-4687 GCA_035707585.1 Gemmatimonadales bacterium | reverse complement strand
GCCCACCAGTGGTTCGGCAACCTGGTGACGGTCGGCAACTGGTCGGACATCTGGCTCAACGAAGGGTTCGCCACCTATGCCGCGGCGCTCTGGCGGGAAAATACCGGCGGGCCGACTGCCTACCACGCGATGATGGATCAGCTCGATACCGGCGACTTCGATGGCACCGTGTTCGTTCGCGACTCCACCGACCTCGGTCACATGTTCACTCACACGACCTTCAACAAGGGCGCCTGGGTGCTGCACATGCTGCGGCATGTAGTGGGAGATTCGGTGTTTTTCGGCGTGCTCCGAACCTGGGTGCGCAACGAGTCGAGCCGTCCGGCCACGACCGATGGTTTCCGCCGCGCCGTCGAGGCTGCGTGGGGCGCTCCGCTTGACTGGTTCTTTGACGAGTGGGTGTACGCGGGTGGGCGTCCGGCTTATGCGGCGAGCTGGCGGCAGAGCGCGCCGGGCCAACTCGACGTGACCATCCGACAAACCCAACCGGGGCGGACGTTCCGAATGCCGCTCGATCTGCGGGTGCGCTTCCCCCGGGGCGATACGGTGTTCACTGTTCAGGATTCGTTAGCTACGCAGAGCTTCCAGCTGCCCTGGCAGGGTGCTCCGGTGCAGGTCGACGTTGATCCCGGCAACTGGGTGCTCAAGGCGCCGCCGGACTCATCCCCAGTTCGGCCGGGCCACCAGAATCCCGGTTGATCGCCGGATTGCCGCCACGTATTGCGGCAGCTCCAGTCGCGCAACTTCCACCACCCCGCCCGAAAGCGGCGCGTGCAGTACGCCGAGCCGGCCATCGGCGTGGCGGTACGCCAGGGCGGCGTGGGTGACGTCGAGTCCTTGGATGCTGGTGGCAAAGGCCAGCACGTCACCGGTGTGGATCTGGTCGGCAACGTCCGGGATCCTCTCGGTCGGGATCAGATATCTTGGGTGGTCATCGAGCGACCGCTCCATCGCGCCGATCTGAGCAAAGACCTGGTCGTTGGCCAGCGCCAGATAGCTGCTCCGGTGCGTGGTCATGAAGCGAAGCGGCCGGTCATCGGCGACACCGCCCAGCTCGCGGCCCAGATTCCGCACCAGCCCGCGCCGCTCTCCGTCGGAAATCCATTCGCTGAAATAATGCAGCCGCGAGCTGTAGCCCTGGCGCACCCCGCCGCGATAGCGCATCCGCTCGATTTCACGTCCGAAGCGCTGCCAGCTTGGGGTGCCGTCGCGCTCGGCGGTTCGCGCCACACCCAGGCAGGACTCTACCAGTGTGACGCAATCGAATCGGGTGAGCGACAGTGTGAGCGGTTCGGTTTCGAGCGGGTTGCCACCGGCCTTGAGGTAGGCCTCGAGTGTGTAGGGAACGTAAGGGGTACCTCGGGCCTCTTCCCCCACTCGCACCGCCGCCCGGCCGGCTGGGAGAGCATCGCCGACGAGCCCGGCACGGCGGAGCGCGTTGGCCCAGGCAAGAAGCCGGTCCTGATCGGGGCCGTCGTCGAGCACGCCGGCACGCCGATGGGCGAGTGCGGCCACCGGCGCCGGCAGCATGAAAGCGGCCGACGCCAGGGCGCATTGACGGAGCAGGTCACGACGGGAGATACCGCGGCGCATTCCTCAAGATAGTGCTAGGGTACGCCGGCCGGCGACCGCACTGTGGCAATCAGCCCCGCGTGATCCGAAGGCCAGATGGCGAACTCCGGTCCGGCGATGCGATCAGACGGCTGCGCGCCCACCCGCTTGACGTCGCCGATGAGTCTCCCTTTCGACGTACCGAGTCCGCGGGTGAAGACGTAGTCGATCCGCTGAGTGAAATGCGCTACCGGATCCGAGAGATCGTCGGCGTGGCAGCAGGTGTCGCCGCTTGCACCGGGGCGGAGCGCCCGCCAGGCATCGGTAAACCCTGCCTGGCCCAGCACCTGATACATCGGCGAGCCGGGCTCGTCGTTGAGGTCGCCAAGGAGAATCGTTGGGACGTCGCCGGGCAGCGATCCGATCAACTCGCTGATCTGCGCTGCTCGGAGTTCCGCGAGCCCCGGCTGGTGCCCTGATTCGGGGTGAGTGCTCGCGATGTAGTACGGATGACCGTCGATGGTCACCCGCGCACCAACCCACCCCCGTTCCAGATCGACGCCGGGAGCGACCACGCCCAGGTTGTTGCTGAAGGCATGTCCCGAGCCCGTCGTGACGCTTACGCGGTCGGCATCCACCAGCAGCACGTCGCTGTCGGCGAAGGAAATTCCCGGCAGCGGAGCCACCGCGAAGTTTTCTTCCTGCGCCGCCACCCGATAGTTCAGCCCGCGCTGGTCGAGCGCGGCTTGAAGCACCGGGAGGAAGTGTACCGACAGGATGATCGGCGTTCCCAGGTCGAGCGCCAGATCGATCGAGGCCACTTCCTGCAGCCCGACGGCATGGGGCCGCGCTGCTGCGATGGCATCGGCGATAGCGTTGGCGCGTACGCGAAAGTCGGTGGCTTCGAGGGTGGCAATGGCGGTCTGGAGCGAAGGGACATCATCAGACGGGTCGGCGCTGGCCAGCGCGCCGATGACGAGATCGAGGTTGGCGCCCGGATACAGATTCTGCGTCATCACGGTGATGGGATCGGGGGCGTTGGCGGGACTGGGCGCTACCGGGGTGCGGTCCTGGCCTGGCACGGTCGGCTCGGGGCCGGCACAGGCGGCAGCGATCAGCACCAGTGGAATGAGCGAGCGGAACATGAGGCCTCCGGCGCGTTAGGTGGGACGGCGACACCACAACGCCCGGAAGCTGGTTCTACCCTCTCAAGCGCCGCTCAAGTCTGGAACCGGCGGCGCTGGCCCGGGGTCAGCATTTCCCGCAGGATCACCTGGCCCACCAGGCCGGCGGCGAAGGTATAGCCTCGTGCATCGGAGATCAGCCAGCGATGCATCTCCAGATGATCGAGAGCGGCGGCGGTTCGATCGGCATCGAGTCCGGTAACCCGGGAGATATCGGAATCGGCGCAGCGGCTCCCCATCGCCGCTACGGCGGTGAGCACCATGCGCGCATCCTCGCCCAGCCGCTGGAAGTTGAGCCGCACCGACGCGACCAGCGCCGGCGGAAACTCGGTGGGAAACGGCTGATCCAGCGTTCTCGCCGGGGCCGGCCACGGTTGGGCGACGCGGTCGAGATCGAGCCCGGCGGCGATGCCCCGCAACAGCTCGGTCGCGAAGAGCGGCGAGCCCGACGAATCGGCCACGACGCGCCGCGCCAGCCGGTCGAGCTGGTCGTCATCATACCCCGACACCATGGCGGCGGCGAGGCAACGGATCGCTTCGTCGGGAAGCGGATTGAGTTGTACCACCACTCCCTCCAGCTCTCGTCCGATCCGGGACTGGAGCTGGTCGAGATCGGGGCGATGATGGCCGGCGCCGAGTGCCAGCACCACAACGAGCGCGGCGCTCTGGACGTCGCGCAGCACAGCGCCGAGCGCTTCGGCCGATTCCGGGTCGAGCGACTCCGCGTCGTCGACTGCCAGCAGCAGCGGGTGCTCCTCCGCCACGGTACGCACTACCTCGGCGAAGGCTCGCCGCGGCGAAAGCGGCTCGTTGGTCGCGCTGCGAAATCGCTCCGACCAGACCGGGTCGGTGGCGGCCATGCCGCCCAGCGCTGCGGCCGACGCGCCGATCACTCCCGGCGCATCGACCAATCCTCCGCGGCCCAGGCCGGCCACGCCGCTCCACGCCACGCTGGCATCGCCGGGAACGGCGCGCGCCAGCGCGACAGTGAAGCCGTCAAGGCGGGCGTGGTTGACGACTTCCTCCAGGAGGCGGGTCTTACCCGATCCGACGGCGCCTTCGATGAGGCAGAGTGCGGAGTGCCGCGCGCCGGCGGCACGACTGATCGTGGCCAGCAGATTGGTGAGCGGGCGTTCTCGCGCGAGCAGGGGAGTGCGCAACCGGCCGGCGGGATTTTCGGCAGCGTTGTGCCGCAGGTTTGCGGTCGTTCCGCGGCGAATCCGTGCTGCCAGCTCCAGCGTGGCCGGCTCGGGCTCGGTGCCGGCTTCCAGCTGCCGTGCGGCAAAGGCCTCGAAGTGGGCCAGCGCGGACGAAGCGTTTCCCTCCAGCGCCAGCGACCGCATCAGCATGCAGATCGCAGCGTCCCACTCGGGCCGGAGTTTCACTGCCCGCTCCGCCAGCGCGATCGCCTCGGCCGTAACACCGCGATCATACCTGAGCTGAGCTGAGCGCAGCAGCGCATCGCACCCGATGCCGCGCCAGAAGATCCGTTCGGCGGTGCACCAGTCCTGCCAACCCTCCGCGCCAGGGATCTCAAAATCTTCGAGAAATTCTCCGCGAACCAGTCTGGCGGCGGAGTCCCAGTCTCCTGCTTCCGTCCACTCTCGGAATCGATCGAGGTCGAGATCGAACACGCCGGGCGCGAGCCGGATGCGGTCGGCGGTGCTTTCCACTGCGCCTTCGCCGAGGTGCTTTCGGATCAATCGAGTCGCTTCGTTGAGCGAGCCGCGGGCGGCGCCGTCGGGCCGGTCGCCCCAGAGCAGCGCTGCGAGGTGGGCTCGGCTCCGGCCCTGCGGCTGTGACCGGGCGAGGTGGACCAGCAGGGCGAGGTGCTTGCGCCAGAGCAGCTCCGCTGGCGCACTTCCGTCGGCCATTTCCAATACCGGCGGACCGAACGCGCGGATCGTGATCACCGCGTGCAGCTGCTGTCGGGGTATTGGGCGAGAAGCGCG
>DASSTY010000434.1:0-10122 GCA_035707585.1 Gemmatimonadales bacterium | reverse complement strand
GCATCCGACCAGCGACGCGGCCCGCGGAGCGGCCGCGGAGCTCCGACGGCCGCCTCCGCCGGCCCCGTCGGCCCCGCCGGCTCACTCCGCCATCCCCGGCAGCCATATCCTCATCTCCGCGCCACCGTTGGCCGAATTGGTCGCCTGGACCCGTCCGCCATGCGCCTCCACCGTGCTGCGTACCAGCGCGAGCCCCAGCCCGGTCCCGTCCGGCTTGCCGGTGACATATGGCTCGAACAATCGCTCCAGCAGCGGCGCGGGAATGCCGGGGCCGTTGTCGTGCACGATCAACTCCAGTCCACCGTCGTTGGGCGCGAGGTGTACCCGAATCTGACCTTCGCCACCAATCGCCTCGACGCTGTTGCGCAGCAGATTCGCCACCGCTCGGCGCAGCGGTTCGTAGTGACCCATCACGTGCGGCGTGGCCGGATCGAGCGCCAGCTCGGTGTTGACGGTTGGCGGCACCATCGTCCGCACCAGTTCGGAGGCGAGTTCGCCCAGGTCGACTTCGGCCGGCGGTCCTTCGGGAAGCTTGCCCAGATCGGTAAAGGCGCGCGCCAGTTCTTCGAGCCGTTCGCTCTCTGCACTGAGGACCGTCACCGCTTCGCTCTGGTCGGGGGTGGCGGTTCGCTTCAGTTGTCGCAGGGCCAAGCGCATGGGCGTCAGCGGATTCTTCATCTCATGGGCAACCCGCCGAGCCAGTTCGCGGAACGTCCGCAATCGTTCCGCCTCCAGCTCGCGCCGCCGCCCTTCTTCCAGGGCATCGGCCATTTCGCGGAGCGCTTGACGTAACGCGGCAAATTCCGGAGCGCCGCGTCGCGGCCGATCGGGCGGCAGCGGTTCGCCTCGCCGCAGGTGTCCAGTCCATCCGATCAGCTCATCGATGGGCCGGCTAAGCTGGCGCGAGAGATGGCCGCCCAACCGCACCACGGCAATCAGTCCGATGGCGCCCACCAGGAGGATCAGCAGCGCCAGTCCGGTCGCGTAGTAGCGGCTGTAGATCGCGGCGCGCTCGCTTCGAATCAGCGCGGTATTGAGACGGGCGGCGTGCTCGTTGAGTGCGCGGCGTTCCACCGCGCTGAGCCGCGTGGTGTCCAGCGTCTGCAGCAGGTGCCGGCCCGAAGCGCCGACTTCGACCAGCGCCTCCTGGCCCGGCGAGGTCCACCCGGCTGATCGCACCATCAACGCCCATCCCACCACCGCCGCCGCGGTCGGCAGAATGCCGACGCAGAGCAGTATCAGCAGAATGCGCGAGCGAAACGACAGCGCGGCCATGCGAATCAGTTTCTCCTCCAGCCGAGCGCCCAACCGAGAGCGTATCCCGCGATCGTCGCGAGCCACGCCGACCAGGACACCGCCGGCAGATTCACCAGCAGCGGCACCACGCCCATTCCGAGCACCGCCAGCCCTGCCGCGCCGGCCACCAGGGCTGCCAGGGCGTGCCGGCCGGCCCACCCGGATGCGGCCCAGTAGCCAACCGGAATGAGCAGCCCACCCAGCCAGAGCGCCGTGAGCCATTCTACTGCCGAACCATACGCGTAATCGTATGGCAGCAGCATCGCCCAGCCGAGCCCCGGGCTCAGGTCGAACTCCCGCTGGGAGACGCCGCGCGAACTGGCGACTCGCAGGCCCAGCCGGCTGTGCACCAGCCGAGCGGTGAGCTCCACCGTATCTCCCGAAACCAGTGGAACGGTCGGCTCCAGTCGCAACGTCGGCGGCCGCAGTTTCACCAGCGTGGTGCGCATCCGAGTGTCGAACTCAAAGCCGCGGCCATCCTGGCCCAACATCAGGATGTTGCGCTGATGCTTGTCGAAGATGCTGAAGACCGGCGCCAGACTCGATGTGGGGCCGTCCATGATCGCAGTGACGTGAACGATCACCCCTGCCTGCAGCCGGCGTCGCAGTTCCCGCGTCTCCCGGATCCGGTGTGATGGAATGGGCATCCCGTCCACCTCGGCGCTGAGGATCCGACCCTGGAACTTGGCGAGACCGGGAAGATCGGCCGCCCACTGTCCATAGTAGCTGTTGAGGGGATACGAGGTATGAAGGAGGGCGCCGGAGATGAGGAGGATGCCCAGCCAGATCGCGCCGCCCACGATGGCAAGCCGCCGCGCGGTTTCGCGGGCCGGCAGGATCACGCCTGCCCATTGTCCCGCCAGCCAGGCGCCGAGCAGGCCGCCGGTGGTATTGGTGATGATGTCGCTGATACTGGCATCGCGGCCGGCGATGGCCCAGAGCTGCAGCGTCTCCACGCCGATCGTGGTTGCCAGCACGATGATGGCCGTGCGCCGCCACGACCAGCCGGCCAGCCGCAATCCGAATCCGTAGGGAACGAAGAGCAGCACGTTCAGCAGAACATCCACCCCGCCGAGCGATCCGCAGATCAGGCACCAGGGCGGCGTCTGGGCGTTGAGGACCGCTTCCTCGGGGCGGGGAACCAGCGTCATCGCCGCGATGAACCCCAGCCCCGCGGCCGCAATCAGCCCTCCCCACCGGGTCGAACGGAATGAACGAGTCATGATCCTCGCTACGAGTGGGTCTGCTTCCGTATAGATTCAGCCTTGCAAGTTAGCCCGGAGGCCGTTTGACCCCAGCCACTCCCCCGAAACTGGGGCCGCCGCTCCTGGTAGACAGTCACGTCCATTTCCATCCCGGTTACGACCAGCGGCTCTTCTTCGATTCCGCCGCCGCCAATTTCGCCGGCGCTCGGCCCGGCGCCATTGGGTGTCTCATGCTCACCGAGTCGGGCGGCGCCGACGCCTTCACCCGTTTCCGCGACGGGGTGGGGACTCCCCATGCGGGCGGATGGCAGTTTCAGCTCACCGCGGAGGAGAACTCGCTGCTCGCGCTCAGTGAGCGTGGCGCCGCGATCGTACTCATAGCCGGCCGGCAGATCGTTACCCGCGAACGGCTGGAAATTCTGGCACTGGGCCGCCACGAGCGATACCCCGACGGCAACCCGGTCGCCCAGGTCATCGAAGATGTCGATGCCGCCGGTGGTGTGGCGGTGCTCCCCTGGGGGTTCGGCAAGTGGTGGTTCGGTCGAGGCCGGGTCGTCCGGTCGCTGCTGGAAGGTGCCATCGCGGGCCGCCTCTGGCTGGGCGACAACGCCGGCCGCCCCGCCATCGCGCCGCAGTCGAGCATTTTCGCTCTGGCCCGCCGCCGTGGTGTTCCCGTCCTGCCCGGCACCGACCCGCTCCCGATGAAAGATCACGCCACCCGCCCCGGCCGCTACGGCTTCATTCTCGATGCCGAGCTCGATTCCGCCCATCCCGCGCGCGATCTGCTGGCTCTCCTTCGAACCCGCATCCAGCCGAGCCACTATGGCCGCCGGATGACGGTGGTCGAGTTTGTGAAGAGCAGGCGGACAGGCGGACAGGCGGACTGACGGACAGACGGTACTCGGCACTCAAGTGCCGGCTCGGCGTTCTACGCTGAAGCGTATCCCACGCTCGGCTCCGCGAGCGCTTCAGCGCAGGTGGCCGAGCCGGCGCTTGAGCGCCGAATACGGGCAGACGGACACGCGGACTGACGGACAGGCGGACTGGAAGGTGGCACCGATAGCATCCTGAGCGCAGCGAAGGATCTTGCCAGCCGGCGCCGCGACCAGCGTGGCAGCGCACCAGGGCGGCGGGCCAGATCCCTCGACTCGCGGCGCTCGCTCGGGATGACGACACTGGTCGGCTGAGCGACCGGAGCCCGTAGCGGCTTTCCAGTACCGCCGGCCAGATCCTTCGCTGCGCTCAGGATGACATCGATGCCGATCCACCTTCCGATCTTCGATCCGCCCGTCCGCCCGTCCGCCCGTCCGCCCGTCCGCCTGTCCGTCTTTCCCTCTGTCCGCCTGTCCGCCCGTCCGCCCGTCCGTCTGTCCGTCCCACTTCCCGTCTTCCCGTCCTCCCGTCCTCCCGTCTAACTTCCAACATGCTCCCCCGCGACACCGATGCCGCCGCTGCGGTCAGCTACGATCTCATCATCATCGGCGGCGGGATCTACGGGATCATGGCAGCGCTCGAAGCTGCCCGGCGGAAGCTCCGCCCTCTGCTGCTCGAGCGCGCCGATTTCGGCGGCGCCACCAGCTGGAACAGTCTCCGGATCATCCACGGCGGGCTCCGCTACCTGCAGTCGCTGGATCTCCACCGTTTCCGCGAATCGGTGCCGGAGCGCCGCTGGTTTCTCCGCCACTTTCCCGATCTCGTCTCGCCGCTCGAATGCCTCATGCCGCTCTACGGCGAAGGCCTCCGCCGCACGAGCATTCTCCGAGCCGCACTCCGGGTCAACGACCTGCTCTCGCGCCAGCGCAACCTTGCCGTACGCTCCGCCAACGCCCTGCCGGCCAGCCGTATCATCGGACCCGATGAGACCGCCAACCGCTTTCCGGCGGTAGATCGGGACGGGCTCAAGGGCGGCGCGCTCTGGTACGATGGCGTGATGACCAGTTCTCAGCGCGTCGTCATCGAGTCGCTTCGCTGGGCCACCAGTTACCGGGCGCGGGTGCTCAACTACGTAGAGGCGGACTCGCTTCTCACCAACCGCTCCGGCGCGGCTGCCGGCATCGGTGCCATCGACCGCGTCACCGGCGCTTCCATGGAATTCCGCGCTCCGTCGGTGCTCAACCTGACCGGTCCGTGGAGCCGTACCCTGGCTGCTCGGCTGGATCCGCGGTTGGGAGATCGCCCCGAACTGTTCCAGCCATCGCTGGCGTTCAACCTCTTCCTCGACCGCGAACCGCCCGCTCCCCTGGCACTGGCGGTCCGCCCGCGGCACAGCAAGAGCCGGACGTATTTCATCCATCCGTGGCAGGGGCGAACCCTGGCGGGGACCTACCACGCACCCTGGTCGGGACCGGTGGACGACGTCGCGCCGAGCGATCAGCAGCTCGATGCCTTCCTGGCCGATCTCAACTCGGCGGTGCCGGGCTGGGATCTTACCCGGGACAACATCCTCCGGATACACGCCGGTCTCATCCCAGCCGCGCACGCCGGATCCGACCAGCCCGCCTCGCGCGAGGTAATCATCGATCACGGCAAGGCGGGCGGGGTCCCCGGGCTGTTCAGCGTATCCGGTGTCAAGTTCACCACCGCGCGGCTGGTAGCAGAAAAAGCCGTTCGCACCGCCTTTCCCGCCCTCACTCGCGATCCCGACGCGCTGCTCGGCACCGAACGGCCGATCCCCTTCGCCGTCCCATCGCTGGATCCCTTCGAAGAGCTCCGGCGCACCGACCCGCAGCGCGCCTCTACCATCCTCACCCAACTGATCGACGACGAGTCGGTGGTTTACGCCGAGGACCTCCTCCTCCGGCGAACCGACTGGGGGTACGACCCGGCCGACGAGCGCCGCCTGGCTCCCGGGATCGCCCGCCTGCTTGAGCGCTCCCGGACTCCGGCATCCGGCGTGGCCGTGGAGCCCCCGAGGCCCTAGATTGGTGGTCTGAAGGCAACACTTCACGCGTTCCTGTGGGCGTGTCGCCACAGGATTGCGGCCCGATTCACCACCCGGCGCCGCGCGCGCTGGCACTTCCGTTGCTCCCCGCGGGCGAGGCCATGATCTCCCTCAGTGTGGTTGTCCCGGTCTATAACGAAGAGGAGAACGTCGCCCCGCTGGTGGACGCCGTTGGCTCGGCGCTGGGCGACAGTTACAACTGGGAACTTCTCCTGGTGGACGATGGCAGCCGGGACGGGACGGTCGCCAGAGCCCACCAGTGCGCCCAGACCGACCACCGCGTGCGGGTGATCGAGCTGGCCCGCAACTACGGCCAGACCCAGGCAATGCAGGCCGGGTTCGACGAAGCCCGGGGCGACGTGGTCGTCAGCATGGACGGCGATCTCCAGAACGACCCCCGCGACATCCCGCGCCTGCTCGCGAAGCTGGACGAGGGCTACGATCTGGTGGCCGGCTACCGGCTCAAGCGGCAGGACAAGTTCTTTACCCGCAAAGTCCCGTCGTGGGTCGCCAATCGTCTGATTCGCGCCATTACCCAGGTAGACATTCGCGACAATGGCTGTTCGCTCAAGGCCTATCGCCGCCGCACCCTCGACCGGATGGCGCTCTACTCCGACATGCACCGCTTTCTGCCGGCATTGGCCGCTGCCACCGCCGGCGCGCGGATCACTGAAATTCCCGTGCGGCACCACGCCCGCAAGCACGGCGTCAGCAAGTACGGCCTCTCGCGCATTCTCAAGATCCTGGCCGACCTGTTCACGATCACCCTGATCTCCTGGTTCCGCGAACGGCCGCTGATGCTGTTCGGCTTCGGTGCCATCGGATCGCTCACCATGGCGCTGGTGTTCGCGGTTGGGGCGGTGATCGGCCTGAGCGGGGTTCGCGAAGACATGGCCGACGCGTACGTGCTCCCGGCCGCCGCTCTGCTGTGGGTGGTGCTCGCCGGGTATCTCCTGATGGTGGGACTCCTGGCAGAAGTGGCCCTTCGCCAGGCCCGCGAAGCCGACGGTGAACTCCTTCCCATCGGGACTGAAAGGACCTTATGAGCGACGCGTCGCACGACGTCTCGGTACTGATTCCGGTGGTGGAGCGCCCGGAACCTCTCGCTGCGCTGTACGACGAGTTCTCCACGCCGCTTCACGCCGCCGGTTTCGACTGCGAGTTCATCTTTGCGGTGCAGCCCTCCTATGCCGGGCTGATTCCGCCGCTCAAGACGCTGGTCTCGCAGGGCGCTCCGATCCGGGTCATCGAGTTCGGGCACGGTGTCTCGGAAACGGCGATGCTCAAGGTCGCTGCCGCCAACGCCAGCGGCCGACTGCTGGTGACCCTGCCGGCCTATCGTCAGGTAGAAGCGGGTGCGGTACCGGCGCTGGTGCGGCAGGTGGAAGAAGGCGCCGACCTCGCGGTGGCCCGTCGCTGGCCTCGCCGAGATTCCCTGATCAACCGCCTCCAGAGCCGAGCCCTCCACATCGCGCTCGGCAGCCTGGCCCGGGGGCGCCTGCACGACGTTGCCTGCGGAGTCCGCGCCATGAGGCCGAAGGTGCTGGACGAAACCAGAGTGTATGGTGATTTCTTCCGGTTCCTTCCCCTGCTGGCGCAGCGCGAGGGGTTCGTAGTCGAAGAGGTGGCATCGCCGGTGCACCCCGCCGCCATGCGCGGCCGGATGTACGGCGCCGGGACCTACCTGCGCCGATTGCTCGACGTCTTCGGCCTCACATTCCTCCTCCGCTTTACCGACAAGCCGCTTCGGTTCTTCGGACTGATCGGCAGCGTGCTGGGGATCGTCGGCGGCCTGATGCTGATCGCGATTCTGCTGGAGCGGCAGTTTGCCAATCGCGGCCTCGCCAATCGCCCGATCCTTCTGCTCGGCGTCCTTCTGGTGACGCTCGGCATTCAGGCGATCGCGCTGGGGCTGATCGGCGAGATGATCGTCCACCTGCATGCCTCTCGCCGTCCGCTCTACCGCCTCCGCGAACGCCGCCGGCGGCCCCGGTTCGAAGCCAACGACACGGTCGGCGCCCCGCCGGTTGTGGAACCGGCTACTTCCGAAGCTGCGGTGATCGAGCGCGAACTTGACATCGCTACGTCGAGGCACCGCGATGCCGGCTGATTCGGCCGCCGCGCCGCAGCACCTCTTCTCGGTGGATGTCGAGGAGTATTTCCAGGTCAGCGCATTCGAGAACGCCATCGACCCGGTCAGCTGGGATCACCTGCCCAGCCGAGTCGAGCGCAGCATCGATCAACTGCTCGAGCTGCTCGATCGCCACCATTATCTCGGCACCTTCTTCACCGTGGGGTGGCTCACCCGATCGCATGGCGCGATGATTCGCCGAATCGCCGATGCCGGCCACGAAATCGGGTCGCACAGCTACTGGCATCGTCGTGTCACCAGCCAGGACAGCGATGAGTTTCGCGATGAGGTCCGGAGCTCGCGCGCGGCACTGGAAGATGTCACCGGGCGTGCCATTTATGGTTTCCGCGCCCCCAGCTTCTCCATCCGTCCCGGCGGCGAGTGGGCTTTCGACGTATTGCTGGAAGAAGGCTATCGCTACGATTCCAGTCTCTTCCCGATTCGCCGCCCCGACTACGGCTATCCCGGCGCTCCGGCCCGGCCCCATCTGATCCAGCGGCCCGCCGGCACCCTGCTCGAAGTCCCGATGGCGACCACTCGATTCGCCGGAATCCGCCTCCCCGCGGCCGGCGGCGGGTACCTGCGCCAGCTTCCACTCCGCCTCATTCGGCGCGCCTTTCGCGAACACGGCGCGGCGCAGATTCCGGGGATGTTCTACATCCATCCCTGGGAAATCGATCCGGACCAGCCCCGCCTGCCGGTCTCCTGGCTCACCCGCGTGCGCCACTACCGCGGCCTGCATCGCACCCTGCCGCGGCTGGAGCAGCTCTGCCGCGAATTCCAGTTCACGTCGGTAGAACGGCGCTTCGGATTGAGCAGTCCGGCCTCAGGGCGGCCGGCTCATTCCTGGGACCCCCAATCGATTCCGCTTCCGGCGTGGCAATAGCCGTTACGCCGTTTACCGGCCCCGACGAAGAGTGGGACCGCTTCGTACGCGCGCAGCCCGGCTGGACCCATTTCCATCTGGCCGGCTGGCGGCGGATCTACCAGCGGGTGTTTGGGCATGAATGCTTGTATATGGCGGGAAGACGGGAGGACGGGAAGACGGGAAGTGGGACGGACGGACAGGCGGATGGTACGGGCGAGCTGCGCTCGCCCTCACGACTCTCCGCGGTGCTGCCACTCGTCCGCGTGAGGAGCAGGTTATTCGGGCATTACCTCGTGTCGCTGCCTTATGTGAATTACGGAGGGCCGCTGGGCGATGCGGAGTCGGTGAGAGCACTGGTCGACAGGGCGGTGGAGATCGCTCGGGCAGATGGCGTCAAGCTGCTGGAACTGCGAAGCCGCCACGAGCTGCCGCTCGACCTGCCGGTCTCGCATCGCAAGGTCACCGTGGTTCTGGATTTGCCGAAGGAGGATCCGGAGCCGCTCTGGAAATCGTTCCCGGCCAAGGTGCGGAGTCAGGTGCGGCGCCCCACCAAGGAAGGGGTGACAGTTCGCTTCGGGCCCGATCAGGTCGAGCCGTTCTACGCCGTCTTTGCGCATCACATGCGCGACCTCGGCACGCCGGTGCTGCCGCGCCGCTTCTTCGAGGCCGTCGCCGCTGAGTTTCCCGAGAGCGCCTGGTTCGGTTGCGCCTGGCTCGGTGAGCGTCCCATCGCATGCGGCGCCGGGTTCGTCTGGAACGGCGAATTCGAAATGACCTGGGCATCGGCGCTTTCGGAATACAACCGAATCGCCCCCAACATGCTGCTCTACTGGTCGTTCATGGAGCGCGCCGTGAAAGCGGGGCTGGGCACGTTCAATTTTGGGCGCTGCACACCTGAGGGCGGCACCCATCGTTTCAAGAAACAGTGGGGGTCGCGTGACGAACCACTCTGGTGGTACCAGCGCACCCCCACCGGCGAGCCGGCATCCACCCCTTCGCCGGACGATGGTGCCTATTCCTGGGGCCCCCGGCTCTGGAAGAAGCTCCCGGTTTCACTCGCGACGATGATCGGCCCCCGAATCGTGCGAGGGATTCCGTGAGGGTGTCGGACCCGCTCGATCGCGGCTGGACCGACCGACGTTCCGTCCAACCGGCGCCCCAGCGCCCGGTTCCGACCAGCGGCGCGCAACCGCGAAGCGGAAGCGCCGCTCCGACCAGCCGCCGGAGGCGGCTCCGCCTATGAGACGCATCCCGGTTGCCCTCGCATTGATGTCGTTCCTGACGCTGATGCTCGAGTTGCTGCTCACTCGGGTGTTCGACGTCATCCTCTGGACCACGACCGGCTACATGGTGATCTCCTGCGCGCTCCTGGCGTTCGGGATGGCGGGGATGTACGCCGTGTTCCGTCCCTGGCCGGCCGATCGCAACCTCCGTCCGGCCCTGGCTCGCCTCGCGGTGCTCTTCGCAATTGCGCTGCTGCTGATCCGTCCGCTGATCAATCTCAATCCCTTCAACCTCGACATCGTCGGCGACCAGCTCCTGCTCCAGATGGCGTGGTTCGGCGGAATCTATCTCACTCTGGTAATCCCGTTCTTCCTGTCGGGCCTGATCTTCGTCCGGGTCTTTTCGGTCTACGCCTCCGACATCCGCCGGCTCTATGGCTGGGACCTGCTCGGCGCGG
>DASSTY010000433.1:0-3088 GCA_035707585.1 Gemmatimonadales bacterium | reverse complement strand
CGGGGTACTCGGCGCTCTGGCCCTGCCGTTCGAAGACCACGCGGTTGAGCCGCTGGGCCGCGATATCGAGCGATTGAATGGTATAGACCCATCCGGCATCGCCGCGGTAGACAAAATTGAAGCGGGACGCGGCGATGTCGGTCTCGCCGGCGCTCTGGATCTTGTTCATCCGGGCGGTGGCGCCGACCGCCAGCTCGCCGACCGCAAAGGTGAGCAGCATGGCGAGCGCCGACGCGACGAAGATGGGCCGAGCCAGCCGGAAGAAGCTGATGCCGCTGGCCTTGGCGGCGGTGATTTCGGAGTGACGGCCCATGGCGCCGATGGTGAACACGGTGGCGAAGAGCACCGCCGCCGGCATGATGAGAAACATGTTCTCCGGGATGCCATAGATGTAGCTGACCAGGATGTCCCGCCAGCTGAGACCCCGGTCGAGCAGGCGGCTCAGCTTGTCGGTCAGGTTGATCGTGATCGCCACGATGGGGAACCCCAACGAGGTGAGCACGAAAATCCGGAGCCACTGCAGGAGGACGTAGCGATCGAGCAGACGGGAGCCGTTCATGGGCGCGCTCTCCGCCAAACCCGAGAGCGGCGCGCCAGAGAGCGGAGCCACTCCGCCATCTCCTGGAGGTCGCCGCCGCGGGTAGAGCCGGACTCGCGATTGACACGGACCAGTCCGATCAGTCCCAGCACCAGCAGAATAGCGTTGGCCGACCACATCGCCACCGCCGGGCCCACCACGCCGCGGTCGGCCAGACTCTCGCCGGCGGTGAGCCCTACATAGTAGAGCGAGAATACCGCCAGCGACCCGCCGATCACCAGTCCCATGCCGCCGCGGGGGAATCGAAGAGCCAGCACCACGCCGATCAGCACGAAGGGCAGACAGGCCAGGCTGATCGACCATTTCTTGTTGATTTCGACATTGTAGCGGTCCATCGCGTCGCGGGCCTGGGCGATTCTGGTGCCTTGCGATGCGGCCACCGCCCAGCGAGTCAACTGGACCGGCTCACGATCCCTCGGGCCCGCAGCAGGGGGCGTATCCGCGACCGTCTGGCGGGCCTGTGCAGGTGACTGCGCCAGTGCCGTCTCCGGTCAAAGCGCCCGGCCGGCCGCGAGCCACCAGCCGCAATAGCCGCCCCGGCCCGGCGGCGTCACCGGGGGCGGCTTGGGTGCCGGCGGCAGCGACAAGAGGGTTCGAAGATCCCGCTGAGCAAGCTCCAGGCGGTCCTGCCGCGCCCGGCGCAGGTTCCACGCCGCCGTATCGACGATTCCCTGCATCTGGCAGGTCGTCATTTCGCGGTCGCCGCGGGTTACTTCGACGGAATTGCGCTCCAGCTCGTTGAAGACATCCTTGATCCGGATGCTGTTGTCGGTAAAGTAGGTGAGCTGAAAGAGCTCGGGATCGCTCGGCTTGAACTCGTGGACCTCACCGTGGTACAGCCGAAGACTCAGGTCGGTGCGGCCGGGAGCGTAGGCCATGAGACCGCTGTCGGCGTAAATCACCCGGCGCAGATCGGGCGAGCCCAGATCGTAAATGGTCACATTGCGCAGCTGGCCGGTGCCGGCATCGATCCGGCCCACCCGAAGAAAATAGGACGAGGGCGGAATCTCATTGATCACCTGCTCCCGGAGTTCCAGCGTCGGCTTCTTGCGGCCGATGTCGATCAGCAGACTTTTGAGCTGGGA
Source organism: Gemmatimonadales bacterium (assembly GCA_035707585.1). GTDB lineage: Bacteria > Gemmatimonadota > Gemmatimonadetes > Gemmatimonadales > GWC2-71-9 > DASSTY01. The sequence goes on along the minus strand of DASSTY010000433.1, from coordinate 1,405 downwards.
GTTGCTCCGCGGCAGCACCTGATCTACAAAGACGAAATTGATCGCGGCCATGACGCCGCCCCACACCAGGATCGGCCCGATCAGTTGCGGCAGACTGATTCCGCTGGCGCGGGCGGCGGTGATTTCGTTGTCGGCCGCCAGATGACTGAACGTGTAGAGCACCGCAACCAGGACCGCCATCGGAAAGGTCATTGCCACGATGAACGGCACGCTCAGGGCAAAGACCTCGGCGATGATCGACCACTCCAGCCCCTTGCCCACCAGGGCGCCGAACCGCTTGGCGACCTGATTGAGCAGCATGAAGGCCGTGAGGGTGGCGAGCGCGTAGATGAACGGCGCCGCCAGTTGGCGCAGGAGATAACGGGAAATCAGGCGCACGCGCGCTAAACCGCCTGGTTGTAAGGGGTTTTGGCCATTAGTATATTCTTGAATCTATCGTCTTCCAGTCCATTCGCATCTCTCTGGTGAGTGTGGCCCGAACCCTCCTCGCCCTGGCCTGCCTGCTGGCGCTGCCCAGCGTTCTCTTGGGGCAATCCGATACCACGGCACCCCGCCTCCGGCTTCAGTTCAGCGCTCCCGCGCTGAAGCTGCAGCAGCCGGCGGTGCTCCGCGTGCCGGGGCTGGGCGCGCCTCATACGCTGATGGCATTGCGGCGGGCCCGCACCGACAGCGGATTTGCCGCGGCGATCGACTCCGCCCGCGCCGCCGGTGCGCTGGCCCGCCGATCGGTGCAACTCTACGGCCGCCAGCCGGTGGAAGAGCCCGAAGCGCCTCCCGAGCGCGAAGGCCTGTTCGGCATCTCACCCAAGTACGCCGATCTCAGTCTCGACGGCCAGGCCCGGCTGGAACTCAGGACCGAGCGATTCCGCAATGAGCGATGCAATGCCGTGTTGCTGCTCGATCCGAACTCCGGCTGCCGCGGCGGCTTCAAGGCGCCGCGGATCGACAACACCTTCCAGATTCGATCGGGCGGAATCATCGGCAAGCGGGTCCATCTCAACGTGGACTACGACTCCGAACGCGATTTCAGCGGCAACCAGGATGTCCAGCTCTACTATCAGGGGCTGGAAGATGAGGTGGTCCGGCGGGTGGAGATCGGCTCGGTGGCATTCCAGCCGCCGCCGTCCCGTTTCCTTACCGCAGCGATCCCCAGCAACAATTTCGGGGTGAACGCGGCCTTCGAGTTCGGACCGATCCAGCTCCAGACCCTCTTCGCAACCCAGAAGGGGAGCGTGGTGGCGGAGCGGACCTACACCGTTGGACAGACCACCAGCCAGCCGCAGGATCGCCAGGTACGCGACCTCGATTTCGAATCGGGACGGTTTTTCTGGGCGGTCGATCCCGCACTCCTGCCGTCCTACCCGGCGGTTGACATTCTCAACCTCGATCCTTCGGCTCTGCCGGT
>DASSTY010000432.1:0-4973 GCA_035707585.1 Gemmatimonadales bacterium | reverse complement strand
ACTCTGGCTCGCGACCGTCCGCGCCTCCGAGGGCTATGCACTCATGCTGCGCGGGCGGAAGGCGGAGGCGCTGCGGGCGTACGAGGACGGTCTCCGCGCCGAAGGAGAGGACGGCCAGTACTCTCTCTGGTTCGTGGGGCGTCTGGCGCTCGAACTGGGCAAACGTGAAGAAGCCGAGCGGGCGTTCCGCGCGCTCTGGGCTCAGCGCGACGGCGTCCCGGCGCGCCTGCAGCTCGCCCGCCTGCTGGAAAAATCGGGACGCCCCGCCGAAGCGCGCGCCGCCTACCAGTACATCGTCTACGCCTGGCGCGACGCCGACCCGGAGTTGCAGCCGGTGGTAGCGGACGCGCGCGCGGCGGTGGAGAGGCTGGAGTGAGGGGGGAGAAACGGGAAGCGGGAAGCGGGTCGTGGGTCGTGGGTCGTGGGGGGACGGACGGACGGACACTCGGCGCTGAAGCGCCGGCTCGGCATCTGCGCTAAAGCGCGCGCGGAGCGGACGCCGTCAGCCCGAGCGAGCGCAGTGAGTCCCGTCATCCCGAGCGGAGCGCAGCGAGTCCCGTCATCCCGAGCGGAGCGCAGCGAGTCCCGTCATCCCGAGCGGAGCGGCCGTGAGGCCGCGGAGTCGAGGGATCTTGCCCGCGATGCTGGTGGGCCGCCGCGGAGGTCGGTGCGGCGCGGGCAAGATCCTTCGCTGCGCTCAGGATGATACGGTTCCCGTCATCCCGTCCTCCCGTCCTCCCGTCCTCCCGCCCACCGTCCGCCCGTCCGCCTGTCCGCCTGTCCGCCCGTCCGTCTTCCCGTCATCCCGTCTTCCCGTCCCTCAACAACGCCAACCTCACCGCATCCAGCACCAGCTGCAGATCGTCCAGCTTGCTGATCAGCGGCACGCCGCGCTCTTCGATGGAGCGGTGCACCACCGGCTCCTGGGCCACCCCGGTGAGAAACACCATGCGGCGGCAGAGGTGAGGGGCGATCAGCTTGAGTTCATCGTAGAAGGCGAGCCCATTGAGCTCGGGCATCAGGAAGTCACAAACGACGGCGGCAATTGAAGGATCGCGTCCCACCAGCTCGGACGCCTCGCGGGCCGAACTGGCCTCTGCCACCGTGAGGCCATTCCGCTCAAAAATCTGCCGCAACGCTCGTCGCATGGAGCGCTCGTCGTCTACGACCAGTACGGTGGGCACGGGAGAACGGGAACCGCCCGCGGCGGTGCTGTCAACCCCACCCCGACCGCGGCTCGCCGCAAATTGACCCGCCCGAGCCGGAGGGGGTAGATTCCCCCATCATGAGCGAGATTACTATCGAAAAGACCGCCGAAGACACCGCCTCTCGATCACTCCGGGTCACCGTGCCCGTCGACCGGGTCAAAGAGGCGGAGGATCGGGCGGCTCAGACCTATGCCCGCCGCGCGCGCCTGCCGGGATTTCGGCCGGGGAAGGCCCCCATGGCGGTGGTGAGAAAGCGGTTCGGCGACGCGATCCGGCAGTCGGTACTGGAGCAGCTGCTGCGGGAAAGCTGGGAGCAGGCCCGCGAGAGCGAATCGCTCAAGCCGATCGCCGATCCTTCGATTCGCAACCTCAAGTTCGAGGAAGGCAGCCCGATCGAGTTCGATCTCCTGGTGGAGGTTCGTCCTGAGATCAAGCTGGAGCGAATCGGCGGGTTCACCCTCACGCGCCCCCGCCCCACGGTGGACGACGCGGCGGTAGACCAGCAGCTCCACTCGATGCAGGAGCAGAAGGCGGCCTGGATTCCGGTGGCCGATACCCGCCCCACCGATGGCGAGCTGGTTCGGGTCGAGGTCGCGCCGATCGACGACGACGGCACGGTCGGCGAGCCGAAGGCGTACGACCTGGTGCTGGGCCAGCAGCAGGCGGTGCCGGCGGTGGAAGAGGCGATCAAGTCACTCACCCCGGGCCAGACCGGCACGGCCGAGATCCAATATCCGGACGATCACCCGGACGAATCACGCCGGGGGCAGACTCGGCGGGTTCAGGTGACGCTCCACGAAGTGAAGCGTCAGGAGCTGCCGCCGCTGGACGACGACTTTGCCGGCGAAGTGGGCGATTTCGACAGTCTCGACGCGCTGAAGGCCGCGGTGCGCCAGGATCTCGAAGCCGATGCGGCCCGCGAAGCCGACGCCCGGGTGCGCGATCAGCTGCTCCAGCAGATTTCCGAGGCCAACCAGGTGCCGGCGCCCGAATCGCTGGTCCATCGCCTGCTCCACGGCTACGCCGAGAGCTACCGGGTGCCGCCAGAGCAGCTGCCGTCGTTCGAACAGCAGTTCCATCCAATTGCCGAAGCGCAGGTGCGGCGGGAACTCATCATGGACGCGCTGGTCGAAGCTCACGACCTCCGCGCCACCGAATCCGAGGTGGATGCCCGCGTCGCGCAGTTGGCGGAGGCGCGGCAGGTGTCCGCCGGCGAGTTGTATGCGTCGCTCCAGAAGGCCAATCGTCTGGCCGATCTCGAGCGGTCGCTCACCGAAGAGAAGGTGTTCGATTTCCTTCTCAAGCAGTCCACTGTTGCCGAGGCGGAATCCTGACCATGGCTACGCTTTATCCTCCGTATATCATCGAGCGCTCCAGCCGGGGCGAGCGAACCTACGACATCTTTTCGCGTTTGTTGATGGACCGGATCGTGTTCCTGGGCACGCCGATCAACGACGACGTCGCCAACATCATCATCGCGCAGCTGCTCTTTCTGGAAGCCGACAATCCGGAAAAGGACATCCATCTGTACATCAACTCGCCGGGCGGAAGCGTGTCGGCGGGGCTCGCCATCTACGACACGATGCAGTTCCTCAAGTCGCCGGTGAGCACGATCTGCATGGGAATGGCGGCCAGCATGGGGTGCTTCCTGCTGGCGGGCGGCCGGGCCGGCAAACGGATGGCGCTGCCGCACTCGCGGATCATGATGCACCAGCCCTCCGGCGGCTCCCAGGGCACCGCGGCCGACATCGAAATCCAGGCCAAGGAGATTCTCTATCTCCGCACCAAGATGAACGAGATCATGGCCCGCCACACCGGGCGGCCAGTAGAGCAGATTGAGCGCGACTTCGACCGCGATCGTTACATGTCGGCCGAGGAGGCGCGGGATTACGGCATCGTGGATCTGGTGATCACCCAGCGGGGCGACGTGGTTGACCCCAGCAAACAGCCCACGGTGACCGCCTGACCAGGCCACGGCTTGACCACCCGGGTACCGGCATGTACTCTCCGAAACCGTCCTGGCACCGTAACAACCTGAGCGCCTGACCGCCATGTCCAACGACAAGCACCTCCGCTGCTCCTTCTGCGGCAAATCGAAGGACTCGGTCCGGAAATTCATTTCCGGCCCGTCGGTCTATATCTGCAACGAATGCATCACCCTCTGCAATGAAATCCTGGCAGAGGATGAAGAGCGCGAGGTTGCCGATAGCATTACCCAGGTCCCCACGCCGGCCGAGATCAAGGACGTGCTGGACCAGTATGTCATCGGGCAGGAACGGGCCAAGCGGACCCTGGCGGTGGCGGTCTACAATCACTACAAGCGGATCAACGCCACCAGCGGCCGCGAAGGCGAAGTCGAGCTCGATAAGTCCAACATCCTCCTGCTGGGCCCCACCGGCGTCGGCAAGACGCTGCTGGCGCAGACGCTGGCCCGGATTCTGGACGTCCCCTTTACCATCGCCGATGCCACCACGCTCACCGAGGCCGGGTATGTCGGTGAGGATGTCGAGAACATCCTGGTGCGACTGCTCCAGGCCGGCGACTTCAATGTCACCGAGTGCGAGCGCGGCATCGTCTATCTCGACGAGATCGACAAGATCGCGCGGAAGAGCGAAAACCCCAGCATCACCCGCGACGTCTCGGGCGAAGGGGTGCAGCAGGCCCTGCTCAAGATTCTCGAGGGAACCATCGCATCGGTTCCCCCGCAGGGAGGCCGGAAGCACCCGCAGCAGGAATACATCCAGATCAACACCAAGGACATTCTGTTCATCTGCGGCGGCGCGTTCGATGGGCTCGAAAAGATCATCGAAGCGCGCACCGGTCGGCAGCGGATCGGGTTCAGCCCGGCCGATGCAGCCCAGCGGGTGGCGCTGGATACCCAGAATCCCTTCGTCGACGTGGAGCCGGACGATCTCCTGCGGTTCGGGCTGATTCCCGAACTGGTGGGGCGGCTGCCGGTGGTGGTGGGCCTCGAGGCGCTGGATGAAGAGGCGCTGATGAAGATTCTGGTCGAGCCCAAGAACGCGCTCACCAAGCAGTACAAGAAGCTGTTCGATCTGGAGAGTGTCGGGCTGACGTTCGATCCCGAGGCGCTCCGTGCGGTAGCGCAGAAGGCGCTCAAGCGCGGCACCGGAGCCCGCGGCCTCCGCTCGATCCTGGAAACCATGATGACCGATATCATGTTCGATCTCCCCACGCGCGATGACGTGCGCGAGGTGGTGATCACCCGGGAAGCGGTCACCGAAGGCACCGCGCCGCTGGTGGTGACCGAACGGCCGCGCACCAAGCGCGAGGCGTGAGCGCCGGCGCGCCTTTTCAGCACCTCCCCGTCGAATTCATCGGAAGCTTCCCGGATCCGCTGATCCGGCTGGATCCGCCTGCGCCCGAGATCGCCTTCATTGGCCGGTCCAACGTGGGCAAATCCAGTTTGCTGAACGCGCTGCTGGGGCGCTCGGGGCTGGCCCGGGTCAGCAGTACGCCCGGCAAGACCAGTCTGCTCAACGTATATCGACTGCCCGGTTTCTATCTGATCGACCTCCCGGGCTACGGCTTTGCCCGGGCGAGCAAGAGCAACCGCCTGGCGTACCGGCGGCTGATCGACCGATCGCTCCGCGAGCGCAGCTCGCTCACCGGGGTGATCTGGCTGCTGGATATCCGGCACGACCCGTCGGCCGATGACCGGGCGATCCAGGAGCTGCTGATCGAAAGCGGGCGGCCGGTCCTCGTGGCGCTCACCAAGGCCGACAAGCTGACCCGTAGCCGCCA
>DASSTY010000431.1:0-2723 GCA_035707585.1 Gemmatimonadales bacterium | reverse complement strand
CGCACCGGCGGTGTCGGCCTGATAGAGCCGAGCCACTCCCATGGGGAGCGGGCGGTCGCCGAAATCGGTGCCGCGCTTGCGCGGGATCACGTAGGTCACCTGCACCGGCACCTGGTTTTCGTCTCCCGGGTGCTGCATCAGCGGGCCCCAGATCGGCAGCTCGCCGGGGATGACGTACCGGCGCTGATAGTTCGCGCTGGCGGGTTCGAACAGCGCAGTGGCGGTGGTCTGGCCCGGATGCAGACTGAGCCGGCCCGGAAGCGAATAGAGGTGGAATTCGCCGACCCGCTGTTCGCCGGCGGTTGCGTCGAACGCGGCGACTTCTGCCCGCGCCTTGCTCATCATCGGCGCGGGAGCGCGCGGCGGTGCGGCGCGGCTGACCGATCCGGCCAGCAGCTGCACCGTTGCGTTGGATGCGTCGAGGTTGTCCGACGTGAGCACCGCCTTGCCGCTGATCCGCGCGTCGCGGGCACCCAGCAGCACTTCGTACGCCGCGCTCCAGTTGGCGCCCTCGGTGAAATACCCCAGCCGGAGACTGTCGTGCGCGGCGGTGCTGCTCAGCCTGAGCTGCGCGGTGGCGCGGCTGGAAACCAGATCGGGCGGATAGAGCGGCGTGCCGGGCATGGTGAAGATGACGCTCCCGTCGGCCAGCCCCAGCTGCAGCGGATCGAGACTCAGCACCGTGGCCACGACGGTGTCGGCCGCGCCCATCGCGCGCTCGCGAACGAAGCGCAGCTTGTGGCCCAGCGCGCGGCGCATGGCGCTCTCCTGATCCACCGCCGCATCGTACTCAAATCCGTTCAGCGTCACGCCAGCGTCGAGCGGAAAGAGCGTCGCCGCGTCAATGGACCCGAGCGCCACCCGCGCCGTCGAATTCCCCCGCTTGAGCGAGAACGGCAGCGCGCGGCGCACCAGCACGCGGCCGTCATTATAAATCGTCAGCGACACCGCGCCCCCCGAATCGGGCGCGCTCTGAGCGGGCAGCGGAGCCGCCGCGAGTGTCAGCGCGGCAGCAGCAGTTATGACAAAGCGCATGAGATCAGCTCGGCTTGAACGTGAAGGCGCTAGCGCCGGAGGTATTCCATGGCGACCTGCATCGCGATCTTGCGAACCAGGAAGTAGGTCACCACCACGGCAATGATGGCGGGAATCCGGCCCGATCCATCGGGCTGAATCTTGGTGGAGGCCCATACCGCGACCAGCACCGCGGCGAGGAGTCCGGAGGTACGAGCCACCCGGCTGGCCCGCCGCGGTCGCTGGGCCAGGCACTCGGGACAGAGCTCGCCCCAGCGGAGGCCGGGAACGCGGCGCTCGCACTTGGCACAGGGTACTTCCGGCCCGATCGGCATCGGGCCGGGCCCCTTACGACCGAACCCGCCGGGCGACAGCATCGCCGAACTCCCTGGTGCTCGCGGTCCCGCCGATGTCGCGGGTGCGGATGTTGTCGTGGACGATGACCGCCTCCACCGCCTGCCGAACCCGATCTCCCAGCGGCCGCTCGCCGATATGATCCAGCATCATCGCCGATGCCAGAATCAGCGCCGACGGATTGGCGATGCCCTGCCCCGCGATATCGGGGGCGCTCCCGTGCACTGCTTCAAAGATGGCGGCGTTGGTGCCGATGTTGGCGCCCGGCGCCAGCCCCAGGCCGCCCACCAGTCCCGAAATTTCGTCGCTCAGAATATCGCCGAACAGATTGGTGGTGACGATGACGTCGAACTGCTCGGGACGGAGCACCAGCTGCATGGCGCAGTTGTCGATGATGAGATCGTTGCTGGCAACCCGCCCCTCGTACTCCCTGGCCACCGAGCGGCCCACATCGAGAAAGAGCCCGCTCACCGCCTTGAGGATGTTGGCCTTGTGGACCAGGGTGACCTTTTTCCGGTTGTGCTGCAGCGCGTATTCAAACGCATAGCGCACGATCCGCTCGGCCCCCTCGCGGGTCACGATGGCAACGGCTTCGGCCACTGCGCGGGGATCGGGGCCGATCGGCACGTAATGTTCCACACCGACGTAAAGTCCCTCGAGGTTCTCCCGCACCAGCACGATGTCGACGTTTTCGTAGCGGCCGCCCGGCACGATGCTCCGGGCCGGCCGCACGTTGGCGTACAGCTGGAATTCCTGCCGGAGCCCCACGTTCACCGAACGATAACCGGTGCCGACCGGCGTGGTGAGCGGACCCTTGAGTGCCAGGCCGGTTTTCCGGATGCTGTTGATGGTGGCTTCGGGAAGCGGCGTGCCGGTCTTCTCCACGGCAGTCATGCCGGCAATTTCCTCGAGCCACTCGAACCTGATCCCGGTGGCGGCGAGCACAGTCAGCGTGGCGGCGGTGATTTCGGGCCCGATTCCGTCGCCCGGAATCAGCGTCACCTGATAGGTCACGGGCTCACTCCCGTGGGCAGCGCCGAAGCCACCGCCGCAGCGAGCGCTTCGGCCGGCGTGGTGCCTTCACCGTCGGCCACCGCCCGCCAGAGTACCTGATTCCCCCGCCCATCGAGCAGCACCAGCGAGAGATCGGCGCGCACCCGGGTACTGTCTGCACGGGCAAGGCCCAGAGCCGCGGGAATCAGGACGTTGCGCCCGCCTGCCACAGCGATGAGACCACGCAGCCCGGCGGCGAGTTGCCCGGGAGCGCGATCCAGTTTGCGACTCCGCATCACCGATTGCCCCATCTGATCGGGATCGGGCACGATGCCGGGAGAACGGCGCGCAACCTTGCGGAG
>DASSTY010000430.1:0-3002 GCA_035707585.1 Gemmatimonadales bacterium | reverse complement strand
GCCGCCGCCTCTTCCGAGATGAATCGGGACACCGATTCGATGGTGTCGGCCTGGACCAGCCCTTCCAGGATCCGGTTGAGCCGGGTTGCGTAGCCGCCCAGCCGGCCGATCGTGGCGGCGGCGCGCTCGGCCGAGGCGCGGGCCGCCTGCTCCGAATGGAAGAGGCGGGCATGGTCCACCGCCACCGCGGCCCGGTCGGCCAGCTCCTGGGCCAGCGCCTGGTCGGACTCGTCGAACTGAACCCGGTCGTTACTCCGGGCCAGGGCCAGCGCGCCCACCGTCTCCCGGCGAATCCGCATCGGCACCACCAGAACCGATCTGAGCCCGACGCTCCGGAGCAGCTCCAGCCGCTCCTGGCCGTCTACCAGTTGGCTGATCTGTTCGGGGGTGAGATCGGGCATCAGGCGCGGCTGCCCGGTGCGCATGACTTCGGCCAGCGGACTGGCTCCCGGCTCCATCGAGAGCGCCGCGGGACCCAGCCGCTGCCGCACCAGTTCGGCGGCGCTCGGGTCGCGATGGACCACCTCCAGCGGCCGAACCATTCCGTTCGGCTCCGCCAGATTCACGATGCAGAGATCGGCCAGCTCGGGAACGATCAGTCCGGCCAGCTCGGTGAGGGTGCTCTGATATTCGAGGGAGGTGCCCAGCAGCCGCCCGGCCCGGGCCAGCAGGCGCAGCGCGCTTTCTCCCCATTCAGGTGCTGCGAGTTTCTCCTCCGGGGCGGCGGCGGTCGTCATGCAGACTCCTGCGGGGCTATGACCTGCGGGGCAATAAATCGAACAGGCCTCTTAACATTGGTCGGGATGGCGCCGCTGGCAAGCCACCGGTCTCGGGGACCCCGGCCAGGGGTTCATCATTGCCGTACGGCGTCCTACATTCCGCCCTTCGGCCCACCCACGGAGTGATCGTGCCTCGTAAGCCCGCCCGCTATCCCTGGAGCCGCCTCACCACCCAGGAACTGCTCAAGCTCCGGATCAAGGACCTGGGGGTGACGATCGAAGGCACCTGGCTGGTAGACGCGCTGGACGAGCTGGATGAGGAGCTGGCGGCGAAGAACATCCGGTTCCGGCCCAACGTGTGGCTGTCGGACGAATGGTTCAGCCCCAACGGCGTTCCCGGGTTTGCGATCCCCTTCTACCTGACCCACCCGCGGCTGATGCGGCTGGAACGAACCCAGATGCTGGCAGTAGAGGGCGGCACCATGCCCGAATGCCTCCGGATCCTGCGCCATGAGACGGCGCATGCCATCCAGCACGGGTATCTGCTGCAGCGCCGCAAGAAATATCAGCAGACCTTTGGCCGCTCATCGACCCGCTACCCCGAATATTACCGACCCAATCCCGCCAGCCGGCGGTTCGTCCAGCACCTGCCGCTCTGGTACGCCCAGAGTCATCCCGATGAGGATTTCGCGGAGACCTTTGCGGTCTGGCTCCGGCCCCGTTCCGACTGGCGGCGGCGCTATACCGGGTGGCCGGCGCTCAAGAAGCTGGAGTACGTCGATCAGCTGATGGCGGAGATCGGCCCCACCGCGGCGCTGGTAAAGAGCAAGGTGCGGGTGGAGCCGGCCAACCGGATTACCCGCACGCTGGAGGAGCATTACCGCGAGCGGCGGGCCCGCTACCGTCCGGAATTTCCCAACATCTACGACCGCGATCTTCGGCGGCTCTTCGCCGACACCACCCCGGCCACGCGGCGCTCCCCGCCGGCGGCAACTTTCCTGCGGCGGCATCAGGCGGCGATTCGTGGCATGGTGGCGCGGTGGACCGGTGAGTATCAGGTGACGCTCGATACCGTGCTGAGCGACATGATCGGCCGGTGCCGCGAGCTCCGACTGCGGGCGGTGGGACGGGAGCGCGATCTGGTCACCGACTTTGCCGTACTGCTCACCGTCAAGACGATGCACTTCCTCTACAGCGCTCGGCAGCGAGACTGGATCGCCCTGTGAAGCGCGACCGGCGGCTGCGCGTCCTTTATCTGACGCATCCGGAGATGGTGCCTCCGGATACGCTGAGCGGCCACACGCCGCAGGAGATCAAGGAATGGAAGAGCGACTGGGACATCGTCAACACCCTCCGCAAGCTGGGGCACCAGGTCCGGGTGGTTGGTGTGGTAGACGATCTGGGCCCGATCCGCACCGCGGTCTACGAATTCAAGCCCGACATCGCCTGGAACAGTCTCGAGTTCTTCCATGGCGAGCCGCTCTGGGATCACGGCGTGCCCAGCTGGCTCGAGCTGATGAAAATTCCGTACACCGGATGCAACCCGCGCGGGCTGGTATTGTCTCGCGGCAAGGCGCTGTCCAAGCGGCTGGTGGCGCCGCTCCGGATTTCGGTGCCCGATTACATGGTGGTGCGGCGGGGGCGGCACCCGCGGCGGCGGCGCGGTCTCAACTTCCCGCTCATCGTCAAGAGTCTTACCGAGCACGCCTCGATGGGGATCGCCCAGGCGAGTGTGGTAGACAGCGATGAAAAGCTGGCCGAGCGGGTGGCGCTGATTCACGATCGAATCGGCACCGATGCCATCGTAGAGGAATACATCGATGGCCGGGAACTGTATGTCGCCGTGATCGGCAACCGGCGCCTGCAGGTGCTGCCCACCTGGGAGCTGCTGTTCGAGAATCTCCCGGAGGGCGCCCCGCGGATCGCGTCGGCGATGGCCAAGCGGAACGTCGCGTACCAGGAGCGCCGGGGAATCTTCCAGGCGCCGGCCGATGACATCGACGAACTGCATGGGCCCTGGATCGCCCGCACCGCCAAGCGGATTTACCGCGCCTTCGAGCTCGATGCCTATGCGCGGATCGACTTTCGACTCACCTCGAGCGGGGAGCTCTACTTTCTGGAAGCGAATTCAAATCCCGACCTCGGACGCGACGAGGAATTCGCCTCCGCGGCGGCGTATGCGGGATTCAGCTATTCCGAACTGATTCGGCGAGTCATTCGACTGGGACTGAGCCGGCACGGCCGGGCATGGGCGGACTAGATGCGGTGGTTTGTGAGAGTGGG
>DASSTY010000429.1:0-3047 GCA_035707585.1 Gemmatimonadales bacterium | reverse complement strand
GCCGGCGGCGGCGTAGCGATCCTGCCCCGCCTGCACGTATGACAGCACTTCTACCGGGAGCGTTCGCACCACGCCGGCGCCGACGATCAGGGTGAGCGGCACCTGGGCCCACGAAATCAGAAATCCCAGCAGAAAGACTTCGGCGATAGGGCGGCGGAGCAGGGGGATGGTCACTCTGACGAGAGTCTGCAGCGAAGTGGCGCCAAGACTGCGTGCCTCGTCTTCGATGCGGCGGTCGAATACGGCGAAGACGCCGAGAAAATAAAGCGAGGCGTAACCCACAGCGGGCACGGCGTGGGCCAGCATCACACCGATCGCGGTGCCGCCGATTCCCAGATGGAGGAAGCTGAGCTGCAACCCTGTGGCGAGCGCGATCGGCGGGGTGGCGACCGGGAGAAACGCGGTCGCCGCACCGAGCCGGCGCTGCCACCCTTCCAGCTCCACCAGCGCCCGGCCGATCGGCAGGGCGACGACGATGCAGATGATTCCGGTGCCGCAGCCGATCACCGCGCTGCTTATGCCCGCCGGCCCGAGTCGTCCGGCGGGGTCGAGCAGGTCGCGCCAGCTGGCAAACGAAACGGTGGGAGGAAGCAGCGCAGGGAAAAACCACTCGCGCCCCACCGAGGCAACGGCGAGCAAGAGCAGGGGCAGGAGCGTAGAGATGGCGAGCCCCGCGACGAGGAGGAGTCTGATCCATCGGGAATCTCGGCTGGTGCTCATCGGTCCAGCCGTTCCGCGCGCGAACGCGCCCATTCGTGCGCTGCCACCGCCAGCGCACTCAGCAGAAACGCCAGCAGCACCAGGATGTCGGCGTCGGGCCGGCGGGCAATCGCGGGGTCGTCATGCCTCTGCGCGATCAGCAGCGGGAGCGCCAGTGGATTGCTGGGCGCCAGCAGCAGCGCCGTTTCATAAGACCCCGCCGCGAAGATGAACACCGCAGCCGCTCCCGGCAGAAGCCCGCGCCAGAGCACCGGCCAGGTGGCGTGACGGAAGACGGCCCGCGGAGAAGCGCCCAGTGTGCGGGCGGCCTCCTCGAACGCGGCACCGCGAGTCGCCAGGAGAGAAATCGCCAGGAGGGCGAGGAAGGGAAATTCCTTCCAGGCCAGCGTCACGATCAATCCAGTGCCGGCGCGATCGTAGACCAGCGCCGGCATCGCGCCGGGCTGATCAATCAGTCCGACTCCAAACGCTGCTCGGGCCAGCAGCCCGCTCTGACTCAGAATCATCACCCCCACCGCTGCGGCCACCAGGTGCGGAATCGGCAGCGGTGCGATTGCGAGGGCGCGACCCCACCGGTGCAGTGGATCGTTGCTGCGAAAGAGTGCTGCGACGAGCACCGCGCCCGCCGTAGCGAGCAGGGTCGCGGCGGCGGCGATCCAGATGCTCCAGCCCAATCCGCGCCACACCGCGCCGTCACTGAGTACGGTGGCAATGCGCCCGCTCGACCACGCCACCGCGGCCGACCAGCCGAGCCCGATCAGCGCCGGTGCGGCAACGAGAAGCGCCGCGATGGTACCGCGGGCGGTGCGCGTCATCGGTCGCGAATCCGGTGCTGCCAATCGGCCGCGATGCGCTGGTGGTATTCCGGGGCGACCTCCGCGCGGGCATAGCGCGCCAGCGAATCGGGCGAGAGCAGATGGGCGCTTCGCTGCACGGTATCGAAACTGTCGGCCCACTCCGGCGGGAGCCGGCCGAGCGACAGCACGGTCCCGTCGGCCCAGACCGCGGGGCGGGATTTTTCCAGTTGTGCTTCGGGCGAGAGGAGGAAATTGGCGACGACCATCGCCGCCGCCGGTGCCGGTGCGTTGAACGGAATGCCGACATAATGCGCATTGGCCAGCATTCCGTCGGTAAGGAGCAGCGGGCGAGCGGTGGGCGGCAGGATGCCCTGGCGAATCTTGTTGGCGGCTTCGTTCTGATTGTACGACATGGTGAAGTCCACCTCGCCGTTGGCGAACAGCCGGTGGAGATCGGCGACGTCGGCGGGATAGGTCTCGCCGCTTCGCCAGAGAGCCGGCCGTACTTCATCGAGCCACTGCCAGAGCCGCTCGCTGGCGCTGTCGTACACGGCCTGGTGGAACCCGCCCTCGAAGCGCTCCGGCCCGCCGTTCAATGCATACAGCAGGATCTTGAGAAAGCTGGTGCCGGTGAATCCCTGATCGTAGGTGAACCGACCCGGGTGCGCCAGAATCCAGTCGTGGAGCTCGGCCACGGAGCGGGGCGGACGGGGAGTGCGGGCGGAGTCGTAGATCAGGGCGAACTCAACCCGTCCCCAGGGAGATTCGAAACCGTCGAGCGGCTGCTCGAAATCTCGCATGACGATGGCCGATGCGCTGTCGAGGTAGCGATCGTTGGGGAGCCGGCTCGCCCAGGGTCCGAAGAGAAGCTGCTCCTGCCGGAGATTGTGAAAGGTCTGGCCGTTGATCCAGAGGAGACTCGCGCGGCCGGCGGAACCGGCGCGCTTCTCCGCCAGGAGTTGATTGGTGATTTCGGGACCCTCTCCCGCCACTGCGGTGAGGGTAATTCCGAAGCGATCCTTGACGCGCGGCGCCACCCAGTGATCTACGTAGGCGTTGATCGCGGGATCTCCCCGCCACATTCGCCAGATGACCTCCTGGCCGCGGGCGCGCGCCAGCACACTGTCCCATGGCATTCGCGCCAATGCTCCCGCGCTCGGTGCGGGGTGGCGTCCGGTGCATGCGCCGACGATCAATGCGATCACGGCGCATGCGTGGGGCGCGCGCAGGGGCGCGCGCAAGAGGGGCGCGCGCAGCGCGCCCCTACCGGGGGTTACGGGCATCGTGCCAATTCCGGGATTCCGTTTCCCGTCCTCCCGTCCTCCCGTCTTCCCGCCCTCACCACACATACTCCCCCGACACCTGCACCTGTCTCGGCGGGCCGGGGGATTTCAGGACGATCGGATCTCCCGGCCGGCCGACCTGGGTGCGACTGCCACCGCCGGGAATGCCGTTGGCGAAGCCGCCCCACTGGGTGCCGTTCAACGCGTTGAACACATCGGCCCGGAGCTGGAAGGTGCCGACGCGGGT
>DASSTY010000428.1:0-2836 GCA_035707585.1 Gemmatimonadales bacterium | reverse complement strand
TTCACATTGGGGTGCCGCGGGCGCAGCGGCTCGGAACAAGTCACCGTTCCGGCGGGGGCTTCGGTGAGCCAGGTGGCAGACTCGCTCGCGGCGCATCACCTGATTTCGTCGCGGCTCTGGTTTCGGCTGCTGGCCCGGCTGAGCGGCGCCGATCGCTCGATCCACGCCGGCGTTTATCAATTCGACCACGGCACTTCGACCTCCGCCATCCTCGACGCGCTGCGCGCGGGACGCGTGGCGGCGGTTAAATTCACCGTCCCCGAAGGGCTCACCATCGGGCAGATCGCTGATCTGGCGCAGGAGCGGCTCGGCGTGCCCGTCGATTCGTTCGAAACCGCGGCAACCGACAGCGCGCTGGCCGATTCGCTGGGCCTGAGCGGCCCGACACTGGAAGGCTTTCTCCACCCCGACACCTACTTTGTCCCGCGGGGCATCAGCGCGGGCGAGCTGGTGCGGCTGATGACCCATGAGTTCGACCGGCGCTGGCTGCCGGACTGGACTGCGCAGCTCGATTCGATTGGCCTGACCCGGCGCCAGGTCGTCACGCTGGCGTCGATCGTGGAAGGTGAGGCCCGGGTCGACAGCGAGCGCCCGATCATCGCGGGTGTCTACCTCAACCGCCTCCGGATCGGCATGCCGCTGCAGGCCGATCCGACGGTGCAGTATGCCCTGGAGCAATCCACCGGGCATCGGAAGCCGCGGCTCTACGAAAAGGACTATCTCACGCCGTCGGCCTACAATACCTACCTCAACCCGGGACTGCCGCCGGGTCCGGTCAACTCACCCGGAGTCGCCAGCATCGAGGCAGTGCTCCATCCGGCGCCGGTGCCCTGGCTCTATTTCGTGGCCGATTCGGACGGCCATCATCTGTTCGCGCGGAACTACCACGATCATCTCCGGAACGTCGCGCGGGTGCGGCGCGAATCGCGCTCCAGATAACCGTTCAGCCGCACGCGAGCGCCTGGGCGTACGCTCGCGCCGCGCTCTCGATATCGCTCGCGCCGAGTATCCCCGACACCACCGCTACACCGGTAACACCCGCCTTGAGGAGCACCGGTACGTCGTCCGGCCGCACTCCGCCAATCGCTACAGCCGGCCGCGCACCGGCCACCTTTACCAGTTCACCAAGCCGCTGCGCACCCAGCGCGGCGCCGGCATCGGCCTTGGTACCGGTGGATCGCCACGGACCGATTCCCCAATAATCGGCGTCGCTGCCGCGGGGAATTTCGACATCACTTCCTACCGACGCGCCGATCACGAACCCGGCCGGCGCCAGTCGCCGCACCAGCGCGGGTGCCAGATCATCCGGCCCGAGGTGCACACCGGCCGCACCGGCCGCCAATGCTACATCGGCGCGGTCGTTGATGATCACCGGCACATCCACCGCCTGGCAGAGAGCGCGTGCCAGCGCCGCCAGCTCGCGCGCATTCGACTCCTTGAGACGAAGCTGCACCATCGTAACGCCGCCCCGCACCGCAGCACGGCACGCCTCGATCGGATCGCGCCCGGCCAGCACCCGGTCGTCGGTCACCAGCATGAGTCGAAGCGCCTCGGCTAGATTAACGGCCATGAATCTTCCCCAACTTGAGGACACTGCCAGCGTCACCTTTCGCGGCGCCGAACGCTGGGTGCGCGGGCATCCCTGGATCTACCGGAGCGACGTGACCGCCGGCCCGGCGGCCGCGGGAATTGTACGGGTGGTAGATCCGCGGGGCCGCTTCATGGGCCAGGGATTGTATTCGCCCGGTTCTGAAATCCGGCTGCGCCTGCTCGATCGCACCGATCAGCCGATCGATCGCGACTGGTGGCGCCGCCGCATTTCCGAAGCCGCTGATCGGCGCGTGGGGATCGATGCCACCGCGTGGCGCGTGGTTCACGGCGAGGCCGACGGACTCCCTTCGCTGGTGGCAGACCGGTACGACCGCTGGCTGGTGGTCCAGCTCCTCTCCGCACCACTGGAGACGCAGCGCGATGACGTGCTCGCGGCGCTGGACGATGTCTTGAACCCGGACGGGATCCTGCTGCGCCACGATGCGGCGGTGCGCGGTCGCGAAGGGTTGAGCCAGGACATCGAGCAGGTCAAAGGTGTGGTGCCGCCCCAGATCGAAATCCGGGAGGGCGCGGTGCGCTACCTGGCGGATCCGTGGCGGGGGCAGAAGACGGGAGCGTTTCTGGATCAGCGGGCCAACCGGATTCTGGCTGGGGCGCTGACCCGTCCCGGCGGCCGAGCGCTCGATTGTTTCGCCTATCACGGATCGTTCGCGCTGCATCTGGCGCAGCGGGCGGCTTCCGTGCTGGCGCTCGATGCCAGCGCGGACGCACTGGCGCGCGGGGCGGAGAACGCGACGCTCAATCATCTGGACAACATCGAGTGGCAGGTGGGCGACGCCTTCGAACGTCTCCGCGCGCTGGAGCGAGAGGGCGCGAAGTTCGATACCATCGCGCTCGATCCGCCGGCCTTCGCCAAGTCGCGCGGGGCGGTGCCGGCGGCGCTTCGGGGGTATCGCGAAGTGAATCTCCGGGCGATGCGGCTGCTGGCCCCGGGCGGCCGGCTGGTCACCGCCTCCTGCTCCTTTCACGTGCGGCTGCCGGCCTTTCTTGGCATGCTGGCCGAAGCCGCCGGCGACAGCGGCCGCACCATCGAGCTCGAGCGGATCCTGGGCCAGAGCGAGGACCACCCGGAAGTCCTCACCATCCCGGAGACCGCATATCTCAAGGGTGCGGTGCTGCGGGCGCGCTGAGCGACTTGACCCACCCCGCGATGTCGTCCACTACCTGCTGCGCCACGTGCGCCGGCGTGGCGTACTCCGCCGGTGTACTGGGCCCCTCGCCGGTT